>JAAYYX010000250.1 GCA_012515135.1 Clostridiales bacterium
GAACAGGGCGCCGGTAAAGACAAAAATGATGAACAGGGCGCCGGTAAAGACAAAAATGATGAACAGGGCACCGGTAAAGACACTGATAAAAGTAAGAAGCATGGGCTCTATACCATCGAGGCAAAAGATCTTTGGTTCCGTTACTCAAAAAAAGAACAGGATGTTTTGAGAGGAACAAATCTTCGGGTCCCTAAAGGTCAATGGCTTTCCATACTTGGCGGAAACGGAACGGGCAAAAGTACTTTGCTTAAGGCGTTGTGCGGTGTAATAAAACCCTCAAGGGGAAATGTAAAAACAGGCGGAAGGATATCCATGCTTCCCCAGGATCCCCGGACACTTTTTACAGAAATAACAGCGGAAGAGGAATTGCAGGAGGCTCTTTCTGATAAAAAAGAAAGCGACAAAGAAAAAGCAGAAAAGACAGAAAAGATGATATGCCTTATGGAACTTCAGGAGATAAGAAAGATGCATCCCTATGATCTTTCGGGAGGAGAGCAGCAAAGGCTTGCCCTTGGAAAGGTTCTTTTGACGGAGCCTTCCATAATACTTCTGGATGAACCGACAAAGGGGCTTGATGCATTTTTCAAAAGGACTCTTGCAGAGATATTTATGAAGCTTACTGAAGAAGGCATGACCATAGTCATGGTTTCCCACGATATGGAATTTTGCGCTGAGTACTCTTACTGTTGCGCCATGTTCTTTGACGGGGAAGTGGTATCTGCGGATGTACCGGAAGATTTTTTCTCTGGCAATAATTTCTATACTACCGTTTCCAACAGAATAGCAGGAAAGTGGTTTCCCAAGGCAGTAACCTATCAGGAGGTCGCAGGATGCGTAAAAGCTATGATGTGACCCGTTATGAATTGGCGGCAAAAAAAAGAAGGATCGTGACGGCTCTTCTGATTTTTATACCCATGCCTCTTACCATATGGGCGGGCATAGTTTTTCTTGATGACAGTAAATACATGCTTGTCAGTATACTCCTTCTGTTTTATACACTGGTGCCGTTTTTCATGGTTTTTGAGAAACGAAAGCCAAAGGCCAGGGAACTGGTGCTGATCGCAATGATGACTGCCCTGACCGTATGTGCACAGATGTTTTTTCACGTCACGATCCCGGTCCAGATGGGGTCGGCGCTTATAATAATATCAGGAATAGCTTTGGGTCCTGAAGCGGGATTTCTTATAGGGGCAATGGCAAGATTTCTTTGCAATTTCTATGAAGGACAGGGCCCCTGGACTCCCTGGCAGATGTTTTGCTGGGGACTTTTGGGGTTTTTGGCGGGACTTATATTCAACAAAGTCGATCTGGAAAAACTGAAATCCCGTGACTTCAAAATAATTTTGGGGCCTGTATTATGCATAATATTTGCCCTGATAGCCGCCTATGTTTCCTATTTGATCATACCGGGAGAAGACAAAACATTTTTCGGCTGGAGACTTTATGCATTTGGCGCAGCAGGCCTTTTGGCGGGGATCCTTCTACAGCGGAAAAGACTTCCGGTGGACAATCTGACTCTGACCATATTTACATTTTTCTCGGTTTTTATAATATATGGAGGACTGATGAATATCTGCGCCATGGTAACGGCGGCGGGGCTTCCCGGAAGCGAGCCAATAAGCTTTGAGACTATCAGAGTAATATACATCGCAGGAGCCCCTTATGATGCGTACCATGCGGGAACGGCGGCTTTATGCATTTTCATTTTCGGCAACGCCATGATCAGAAAGCTTGAAAGGATAAAAATCAAATACGGCATATACAGATGACCGCCCCCGCCGCCCTCCGAAGCCCCCGCCGCCCTCTGAAGCCCTCTGAAATTGCCCCGTAACCCCCCTCTTTACCATGGTTTTTATAACAAATCAGAAAAATTAACCCTTTTTGAACAAAAGTGGGGTAGACAGGGTTAATTTTTTCAGCATATTGACCCTTTTTGCTTAAAAAAGCGTCCAAAAGGGTTAAAAACCTCATGTTTTTTTGAAAAATCTGGGTTTAAGAGAGGAAAAAAGTATAAAAAACAATTTTTTATAAAAATTTTAACCCTGAGATAAGTAAATCAAGGCAAAAAGGGTTAAAAATTCCGATTTGATATGATTTCAAGCGAAAAATCTTTAAAAAAAGCCAAACACCTATAAAAAAGCAAAAAAACATAATAAACAAGGTGGACAAGAGTAATTGAGGGTGTTAAAATCAGAACGAAAAGCAAAAGAAAGAAAACAAAGGATCAAAAGCAGAAAGGGCCAAAAGCA
>JAAYYX010000251.1 GCA_012515135.1 Clostridiales bacterium
CAAAACGGCAGAAAGATAAGTGAAGCTTTAAGAAACAACAAGAATTTTGAAGGAGCTTCCGGTTTCATAACCTTTGATCAAAAGGGAGATCCCGAAAGGTCTGTTAATATCAACGGTTTATCGGAGGGCAAAGTGACGGCTGTATATGTGGCCAAACCTGCTTCGGTAATAAAAGCGGAAAAAGAGAAAGAGAAAAAAGAGAAAGAAAAAGAGAAAAGGGACAAAGACAAAGAAAAAGAGAAAGACTGAAACATAAATAAAATTTTATGTGAAAACAATAGCCAAATCAAAAAAAGGAGTTTAAAAATGGAAGAGAAAATCAAAGAAGGTCTTGAACAGATCAGACCTTTCCTTCAAAGAGACGGAGGAGACATCGAGTTCGTTGAGTACACAGAAGACAAAGTTGTAAGGGTAAGGCTGAAAGGCCATTGCGCAGGCTGCCCCGGAGCACAGATGACATTGAGCGGAGTAGTTGAAAGACTGCTTAAGGAAAGTTATCCCGATGATGTGGCAAGAGTAGAAGCAGTTAAGTAGCGGAGGGAAAAATGGACTATCGTGAGCTTCTCAGAAAAAAAATCGACGAAAATAAAGAAGAAATGTTCATTTTCCTCAAAGACCTGATAGCCATAAGAAGTGTCGCCGGAGATGCTGTAAAAGTAAAGGCCAAAGAGGCAGGAGATAAAAAAACAGAAGTCCTGCCCTTTGGGGAAGGCGTGCATAAGGCTTTTGGATTTATGCTTGAAAAGGCCCGGAAAGAAGGCTTCGAAACGGAAAATGTCGAAAATTACGGAGGGCATATAGAGTTTGGCGGATATATATATGATGGATCCGGAGAGATGACAGGAACCAGCCCCGAGGTGATGGGTATCGTATGCCATCTTGATACCGTTCCCGAAGGGGAGGGATGGAAATACGATCCCTTCGGCTGTGAAAGGGACGGAGACAGGATATACGGCAGAGGGACCATAGATGACAAAGGGCCTGCGGTTGCAGTTTTTTTTGCCATGAAAGCATTGAAAGAGTGCGGTCTTATCCCGGAAAAGAAAGTAAGGCTCATACTGGGTCTTGACGAAGAAACCAAATGGGAAGGGATGGAGCATTATCTTTCGGAGTTTCAGGCTCCCGATTTCGGGTTTACTCCCGATGCGGAATTTCCTCTGATATACGGAGAAAAAGGCATAATCAATTTTGATATCGCTTCAAAATTTTCCAAAACCGATAACAAAGGTCTGGCACTGCGCAGTTTCAAAGGCGGGCAGGCGGTAAACATGGTGGCCGAGAACGCAAGAGTGATAATAAATTCCGGGAAACCCGAAAGGTATGGAGAAATAAAAGAAGAAGCG
Organism: Clostridiales bacterium; assembly: GCA_012515135.1. GTDB lineage: Bacteria > Bacillota > Clostridia > Peptostreptococcales > Anaerovoracaceae > UBA1422. The sequence continues at coordinate 1,344 of JAAYYX010000251.1, forward strand.
GCTGCTTTTCGAAATGAAAAAGAGGCAGTAATAAAAACAAAAGTAATTGGCAAAAGTCTGGAGATCACCACAGGCGGGGTTTCCGCCCACGGATCAAAACCCGAGCTTGGGGTAAATGCCATTTCCGTTATGATGGACTTTCTTGGGCAGTTTGATTTTACAAACGAGGATATAAATGATTTTATTGATTTTTACAACAGGCATATAGGATATGAAATAAACGGAGGATCTCTCGGATGCGGTTTTTCCGACGAGCCTTCGGGCAAGTTGACAGTGAACGTGGGGAAGATAGAGATGGACACCAGAGCCGTACGTCTTTCAATGAATGTGAGGTATCCGGTAACCCAAAGCGATAAAAAAGTATATGAAGGCATAGCACCTGTCATAGAAAGATATGATCTGGGGATAATAAAAAAGCTGCACCACGAACCTCTTTACAGATCCCTTGACGATCCCATGGTTAAGACGCTTCTTGCCGTTTACAGGGAACATACAGGAGATACGGAAAGCGCCCCTAAGGTGATCGGGGGAGGGACCTATGCAAGAGCCATGGATAACTGTATCGCCTTTGG
>JAAYYX010000252.1 GCA_012515135.1 Clostridiales bacterium
GCAAACCTCACCACATGATTATGGCCCTTACGGGGCAGACCGGAGCACAGTAGCCACAGGTAAGACAGATGCTGTGATCCACTTCCGCCACCATTGGTACGACTTTTCCTTTCGCCGCAAGATCTTCATAACCGCATACAGGCTTTTCCCCAAAACTTATTGCATGATTGGGGCATTTTTTTATGCAGTTGCCGCATCCTTCACAGTCACCCGTATCTATGTGGATCATTTTTTTGCTTATATCCGGAACATAATTCCTGTCTATTTTCCCTTCGGCATATTCAATGGCTCTGTCGACTTCTTCATGTTTGCCGAAACCTATCATTACAGAGGATATTCCCGAAAGACCCGTTACATAATCAAGACATTCTATATAGCTTCCCGTTAGATTTCCGCCTCCGAAGGCCTTCATGGCAAAGACTCCCATGCCTTTCCGGGAACATGCTTTTATGGCTGCCGCCATATCTTCCTTTTTGCCGGGACCGTCACCCTGCCTTATCCCGAGACTTTTTATGTTGATAAGAGGGAAGAGGATATCACATTCCTCTATATCTGTCATTTTCTCGGCCACATCCACATGATGGGTGGAGACACCTATGGCTTTGACGATGCCCTTTGCTTTGGCGTCATTGAGATATTCCCAGGCAGGCTGTCTGTTCTGCCAGTCGGGATCGTTTCTCACTTCATGCAGAAGAAATATATCGATCACATCCCGGTCCATTTGTGATCTGGCTTCTTCTACGGCAAAGCGCATTTCATCGTAGCCGGAATCAAGAGATTTGGAGGCTATCACCGGTTCAAGTTCCGTGCCTTTGAGCGCTCTTTCTATGTAAGGATATGTCTCATAGAACTGGGCTGTGTCAAGAAAGTTAATGCCTCGCCTTATAGCATACCTTATAAGGTCTGCACCCTCATCAAGGGGCAGATCCAGTTGGGTTTTTCCTATTGTCAGAACGCCGAATCCCACGGGACTCACGGCGATTCCCGATTTTCCGAGAATATTATTTTTCATGATGCACCTTTTCTTTATATATTCATTTCATTATGTATTCACTATGTATTCATTGTTAAAAATGCCAGGGCAAAAAGTATTACTGAGGCTGCAACAAGTATTATGCCACTTCTTAATTCTGTTCTTTCGCCGACTATCATAAAACGGGAAGGGCTTTTGGGGTCGTACATGATGTTGATCTTGTCACCGGGTTTTAGGCCGGCTCTATTCTTTGTATAGAATTTGCTTTTGCCTCTTTTGGTACTGCCATTTGCTTCGAACTCAAAAACGATAAGACATTTTTTTGGTTCTTCTTTTGGGAAGGGGTATTCGATATCCGTTACTAGACCATATGTAAGACCCGAATAATCATGTTTCATTATAAAAGTTTTTATAATGACCGCGATTCCGAAAAATGCACCTACTACAGCGCCTGTCAGGAAAAAAAGCCAGTACATATCATCACCCTTCCTTATAGTAGACCTGCTTCAGCCAGCAGGGATCTCATATATTCTGTATACTTCTGCAGAACTTCTTCTGCGGGACCTTTTCTTTCTTTTTCCATGGACATGTTTTGGCTGAGTTTATAAACGTTGAAAAATATGCCGTCACTGGGGATGGATGTTATGAGCTGATTTTTAAGACCTCCCGGAGTCTGGCAAACACTGATGACGATTTTGTCTTTTTTTGGATATGTGATAACCATAAACCGCTCTGTGGCCGGAAGAATGATGTATTCTTCAAATGAAAGGGGGTTGGGTTTGCCCACGTAAAAAGAATTATACTGATCCTTGGCCCAGTGTTGCTCCATAAAATCAAATAATCCTTCCTTTGAAAAATCGGTCTTTACTTTTATAACTTGTCTTCCTTTCATTTGGCACCTCCTTGACATTAAGCAAAAAACATATATGCCAATGTTATAATAATTGAGCGAAAATTTCAATAATTATATTGTGTCTATAAGGTTGTTGGCTCAAGGAAGAGTGTATTTATCTTTGAGCAAGGAATTTTTCAAAAGGAAGAAACGAAAAACATAACAAAATCAGAATTTTAACCCTTTTTGTCGCTTTTTAAGGCCCTGAGGGTTAATTTTAACCCTTTTACCAAAAAAACATATGCCTCAGGGTTAAAATTTTCTCTTGGAAGGCCTTTTTGCTGTAAAAAATGGCAAATACACCCTATAAAAGCAAAAATAATAGTGATTTTTAACCCTGGAAGCCGGTTTTTAGCAGCAAAAGGGTTAAAATTTCAAATTATATACTTTTTTTGGCCGGTTTTGGTGAAAAATCTCTTTTTATGCATACTCCCTCAAGCATATTCCGAAAAGAACACCCGAAAGACGGTTGCGAAAAGAACACACGAAAGACGGCTACGAAAAGAACACATGAAAGACGGCTACGAAAAGAATACCCGAAAGAAAAACCGACTTTTTCTCAAAGCTGTTCCTGGCGGAACATTATTATAAGCGAATCACAAAGGAGCCTCACAAAGGAGCCCCACAAAGGAGCCTCACAAAGGAGCCTCACAAAGGAGCTTCACAAAGGAGCCTCGCAAAGGAGCCTCACAAATGAGCCTCACAAATGAGCCTCACAAAGGAGCCCCACAAAGGAGCCCCACAAAGGAGCCCCACAAAGGAGCCTCGCAAAGGAGCCTCGCACCAGAGCCTCAAGATTGGAAGCACAACGAACCCTCAAATCGCAGTCTTACATACTTGTAAACACTTTCTCTCCGTGTTAAAATATAAAGGCTGATTGCAAATAAAAGGCTGAAAAATGCCTGTACGGAGGAAAGAAAATACATGGAAAAACTGGGACTTAACAAACTGAGAGAAATGTTTCTGAGCTTTTATGAAGAAAAGGGACATTACAGGCGCAAAAGTTTCCCGTTGATACCTCAGAACGACAAAAGTCTTCTTATAATAAATTCGGGGATGGCACCGCTGAAGCCATATTTTTCAGGTGAAGAAACACCACCGGCCAGCAGAATGTGCACATGTCAAAAATGCATTAGGACTGCCGATATAGAAAATGTCGGCCATACTGCCCGCCACGGTACTTTTTTTGAAATGCTGGGGAGCTTTTCTTTTGGTGATTACTTCAAAAAAGAATCCATAATCTGGGGCTGGGAATTCATTACTGATGTGCTCAATATGCCCCAGGACAAAATATGGGTCTCTGTTTATGAGGAAGATAATGAAGCCTATGAAATATGGGAAAAAATAATAGGGATGCCCAAAGAAAAAATAGTCAAGCTGGGCAAAGAAGATAATTTCTGGGAAATAGGAACGGGTCCCTGCGGGCCATGTTCAGAGATATATTTTGACCGGGGAGAAGAATACGGGTGCAGTAAGGAAGACTGCAAGCCAGGATGTGACTGTGACAGATACATTGAATTCTGGAACCATGTTTTTACACAGTACGACAACAAAGGAGACGGCACATATGAAGACCTGGCGAAGAAAAACATTGACACGGGACTGGGGCTTGAGAGACTGGCATGCATAATGCAGGATGTGGATTCAATTTTTGCCGTCGACACCATAAAATATGTTCTTGATGCGGTTTCAGAAAAATGTGGAATAAGTTATCAGAACGGTGAAGCAGAAAGCGATGTTTCCATGAGGATAATAACCGATCATATACGTTCAGCAACTTTCATGATCGGAGACAAAATAACTCCCGGGAACGAAGGCAGGGGATATGTCCTAAGAAGACTTATCAGAAGAGCTTCAAGGCATGGAAGAAAGCTGGGGATAGAAGGGCCCTTCCTTTCGGAACTGGCGGGTAAAGTCATAGACACTTCAGGCGGAGCTTATCCGGAGATGGAAGAGCAGAGACTTTTCATAGGCAAAATAATAAGGATAGAAGAAGAAAAATTCAGCGACACCCTTATGCAGGGTCTCAGTATCATTGAAAGACTTTTCAGATTCGAAACCCCGGAAGAGATGTCTGCTGAAAAGAAGATACTGCCCGGAGATATAGCATTCAAGCTGCATGACACTTACGGATTCCCTTATGATATAACAGAAGAAATATGCATGGAAAAAGGATATGAAGTAGATAAGGAAGGCTTTGACATCCTTATGAAGCAGCAGAAAGAAGCCGGCCACAAGGATGCTGCTTCCGAAGATGCGGGCTGGCATAAAGTTTCTCTTGA
>JAAYYX010000253.1 GCA_012515135.1 Clostridiales bacterium
ACTATCCTGTTGCCGTAAAAATGCTCCTTTATTTCCTTTGCCAAGGCAAACATACGATTTACTGTTTCAGGGTCTTCGCACTCCAGCAAAACCATGGCCTCTTTAAAATCAAGACCTTCATATTTTGCTGCTTTTTCCAATATTTTTTCGATCAAAGCCTTGTCATTTTTGTGCAGTGCGGAATCTTCAAGAGTATTTTTGATTTCTTCATCACAAATGAATTCTTCCGCCTTCATTGATCTGCTGTTGTAATTTGTCATATCGGCCTCCTGCCTGTTTGGACAACGATTCTTTCGATCTCCCTTCTATCTTTAATTATATCGGTCCTGTCAAATCGTGCCGGATAAATACAATAGTCTTCTTTATATTCATCGGGAGTTATCTTTTTCATTATAACATTAGCTCCGCAGTGGAATGCAGAATCACGCTCTTTCGGATCAAGTATGCCAAGGGCCGTGGTCACTGTAAGGTTGGCTTTTGGAAGAAGTATCCTTGCAATTGCCATTGCTCTTTTGGAAAGTTCTGTACTGCCACTGCCGCTTTCCGAAAGGGGCGTGTCGGGATGGGGAATAAAGGGTCCTATCCCTGCCATATCACATTGAAGTTCTTTTAACAAAAGTAGATCGTCTGCTATGCTTTCTATGGTTTGACCGGGAAGTCCGACCATAAACCCTCCACCTGCTTCAAAGCCGAGTTTCTTTATATTTCTAAGGCACTTTATCCTTTCTTCAAAATTGCCGTCAGGATGGAGTGATCTATAAAGATCAGTATCTGAAGTCTCATGCTTAAGAAGATACCTGTCTGCTCCGCATTCCTTGAAATATGAAAGATCATTATATGAAAGCTCGCCTATGCTAAGGGTAACGGCCACCTGGTTTTTTTTGATAGCTCTTATTATGCGACCCAGTTCCTTTTTGTCTTCTTTATGGTTTTCCCCCGACTGCAGTACGATGGTTTTGTATCCGGCTTTTACAGCCGCCTCCGCCGTATCTGTTATTTCCGATGCCGTCATTCTGTATCTGCTGATATTTTTGTTATCTGCATTTATCCCGCAATATGCACATCTTCTGCTACAGTAATTGGAAAACTCAATAATAGCTCTTATAAAAACATAATCGCCTTTTTCTCTGTATCTTATCAGATCCGCTTTTTCATAGAAATGCGAAAAATCTTTTTCATTCAGAGCTGCAACTATTTCACTTTTTTTCAATATTTTTTGCCCTCCGTTTTCTTTATACCACAAACCCTGCAGGTTATTCAAATCCAATAATTCAATGATATTATCAGCGCATTCTATTGGATCCGGGGAATTCTTTTGAAAAACAGTGCCCCGGGAGCTGTTTGACAAAATGATACAGGGCAGCATCGACCAAAAAAAACAGGGCTTCGAAGGCTCATTGACCAAACCCCCGGGCTTCGAAGGCTCATCGACCAAAAAAAGCCCGGCAATGCCGAGCTTATGATTTTTAGCTCCGGGGGGTGTGGGTTTTCGCGATTTGGAGGTTTGTGGTATTTTGTGGGTTTTGGCGATTTTCACTGGGTTGATGCTCTATTTTTGAGTTCTCCTATTTGTAAAGAGAGATATTTGGCCAAAACCAACTATAAAAAGTATATAATTTGAAATTTTAACCCTTTTGATGCCTAA
>JAAYYX010000254.1 GCA_012515135.1 Clostridiales bacterium
ACTGTGGTTATGGCCAGAGAAAGGGTATACATGCCTCCTGTCCCCACTTCAAATATACCGTAGTAATTAAATACAACCGTAGGTGCCAGATATGCCAGACCGAAACCTATCAGTAATGGCAGCGACAAGGTCCTTTTAAGCTTCGTTTCCTGCCTGGTATTCAAATCGTCCATAATATTACCTCCTTAAAACAAAAAATATCCTGATTATTTCATTTTCAGAATACTTTAAATAAACTGTTGTTTCAATGGCATTTTATGGTTGTTTTCAAGTAAAATAGCCTTAAAACGGCTATAAATCTTCTTTTTTTGGCGGTTCAAGAAAAAGATCCATATAATGAGCCAGCATCAATTTGTCCAGCGGTTCATAGATATCATCTATGAAAAACTCCTTTTCAAGACAGGGACTTTTCATTTTTTCGGTATAGTTTTTTCTGAATTCTTTGGGGGTGCATCTGTACCATGCCTTAAAAGCCTTGTAATAATACTTGGGATCGGAAAAGCCGCATCTTTCGGATATCTCCATTATGTTCATTTTAGTGTCCAGAAGAAGCTTCTCGGATTTATATGCACGCCAGTATCCCAGGCATTTTCTGAATCCCAGGTTTATTCTCATGAATTCGGATATATATGATTCCGAAAGATGGAAATGATCAGCCATATCCTTCAGGGTTATCTTCTCGGAGGAGTGCCTGTCAAGGAAAAGCATAAGATCATGATGTCTTTCCAAAAGCTCAGGTTTCAGCTTTAGACGGGGATCGTAAAAGAATATTATATCAAAATCTCTTACAAACAGATCTATGATCATTTCAACGCTGGAAATTATATTTTTTATGTATCCAGATTCATTTTTTTCATGAGTATTAAGGTAAAACAGAAGTGCTATAAGCATGCCTTTTAGATCTTCATGGCATTTTCTTCTTGGTGTGGCACTGTCGCTTGTATACTCGCAGACAAAAAGCAGACTTTTTATATAGGGATATTTTTTCTCGAACCATTTAAGATCAATATAAAAAGAAACGCATATGTCGTCACTGCCTTCATAAAGATAATGTGCATCCTTGTCCACACAGATGAATTCCCCTTCTTTTAAAGTGAACTGTTCATATTCATAATTGAAAGTGACCGTCCCCTTAAGACAGAAAATGATTTCTACCATTTCATCATGCATATGGGGAGGTATGAATTCTATCTGTCTTATTTTGAGGGCCAAAGGAGTCCCTTCTATCCATCTTATGTCTTCCTGATACACTGTTTTCTCCTTCAGTTTTCCTTCTGCAAAACGACTACAGCAAGGATGACAAGAACTATACCTGCTATCTGAATGAAAGTCAAAGTCTCGCCCAGAAAAACAAAGGCAACCAGCAGTGTGAACGGCAATTCCGCCACTGCCACTATCCCCGCTTTTTCAGAGCCTATGAGATTTATTCCCTTGAATAAAAAAAATATCGGAAGCAGATTGGTCAGTAATGATGTTACGGCAGCCAGACCTATCATTTGCCATGTCACATGGGGGAAGTCAAAGAAAATATCAAAGTGTATTATTATTATTGTCAGAGCTGCCAGATACTGCGTGAAAGAAGCTGTGGTTATTATGCTGTACTGCCCCATCTTTATGTCATAATAGACATTATATGCGGCATAAAGAACGCTGGACGATATGCCGAAAACTATACCGACAAGGGCCATTCCCGAAGATGAAGCTCCGAATACGTTAAGTACCATCATACTTCCTGCCATGGCAATAATAAGAGCCAGTTTGTTCCATAGCCCTATCTTTTTTATCCCCGTGACCATGAAAAACAGACATATAAAAACAGGATTAGTAAATAAAAGCATGGAAGCTATCCCGGCATTGAGTGTTTCCAGTGACATGAAAATACACGCTGTTGTCACAGCGGACAAAATCCCCATGACAGATATCCATCTTCTTCTGCCCTTGCTCTCTTGGGCCACTGTTTTTATTTTGCCCGTTACGATACAAACGATGAATATACCGGCTGCTCCTATTATGAATTGAAAAAATGAAAGGTCCAGACCCGAGAGCCCCATTTTTATAAGGAATTTCCCGAATACGGTCTGGCATGAGAAAAAAAGAGCTGCTATCATAACGAAAAAATAGCCCTTTGTTTTTTGTGAAAAAATCATACCGCTTTCTTTTTTGTTCATTCTTTTATTTCCACCGCCCTGTCCTTTGAAATCAAGTAAAGATAGGCTTCTGTTACGGGCATTCCCCTGTAAGTCTCTATGGCCTTTTTGTATATCATCATTTGCTCTTTATACTTTTCCTGTATCCCTTCCACATCATAATTTGTTTTGTAATCCAGAAGAACTATTCCTTCCTTTTCTTCAAACCAGCAGTCTATTATGCCCTGGACCATTACTTCTTTTCCTTCCACATTATGCAGCAGATTAAAGGATGTTTCTTTTCTTAATTTTCCCAGGGCCGCTGCCGACTTTGCTCTTTTACCGATCATACTTTCTGCAAAGATTTCAATTTTTTCTATTGAAAGGATTTCCTTCTCTTCTTCTGTGATTATTTCCCTGGCCACCAGTTCATCCACAAATCTCCTGATGTATGATCCGTCTTCCATTCTGGTGAAATCAAGGTGCTCCATGACCCTGTGGAACGCTGTACCCTTTTGGGCTGCCGAAAGATGTTTCCCTCCTTCCCGCAGGAATTCAGGTGTATTCAAGGGTATATCCCTTATTATACCGCTTCCGGTCTTTCCCGCATTCAATTCGCTTACCGAGTATTTTGATTTTATTTTTAGAAGCGCCTCGTTGGGATAGGTCCATGAAAGTCTTTTGCTTATTTCTTCTTTGATGTCGGTTTTTTTGTCTTTTTCTTTTTCTTCATGTATATGATCCAGAATATTTTTGAGTTCATCTTCCTTTTCTTCTTCTTGCGAAATATATTCACCGATGGACGCCCTTTCATGAAAAACCTTTTTTATTCCTGTTTCATCCAAAAAAGGATATATCATCCCCAGATAATTGTTTTGACTTTTCAGTCCCGCTTTATATTTTTCTTCATTTTTGCGAAAGCAGTTATCACTGCCCAAAAGTACCAGGCGGTCCATGGCTCTTGTAAAAGCCACATAAAGGATCCTGATTTCCTCTTCCAGGGCTTCAATCTTCTTTTTGTCTTTTATGATATTTCTTATAAGGGTTTTCCTGTGCCAGTGTTCTTCATGTTCAACCCTGTCAAGCCCAATGCCCAGATCTTTATGCATGGATATACCTTTTTTGGGCGCTTTATCAGAGTTGAATTTTCTTCCCAGAGAAGCAACTATTACCATGGGGAATTCAAGACCTTTGCTTTTGTGTATGGTCATTATCCTGACGATATCATCGCTTTCTCCGATTATGTCCGCCTGGCTTATGTCAATTTTTTTACTTTTCAGCGCCTCTGTATATTTTAGCAGACCGTATATCCCGCTTCCTCCGTTTTTTCTGAACAAAGCTGCTCTGTCAACAAATGCACGGAGGTTGGCCTGCCTCTGTATGCCTCCCGGAAGAGAGCCTGCGTAAACATAATAGCCTGTTTCATCCATTATTCTCCAGATAAACTCGTCAAGAGGCGTATATGATGCTTCTTTTTTCCATTTTTCAAACTTTGATATAACATTTGATGCCTTTTCTGCCAGGATACCTTCATCACCGGAAACAGAATACAGAGAAAGGGCTTCGTGATAAGGAATGTCTCTGTTCATTATCCTTATTTTGATTAGGTCTTCTATATCAAAACCGAATATGGGGCATCTTAATACTCCCAGCAGGGGTATGTCCTGTCTGCTGTTGTCAATGACCTTAAGGATGTCTATAAAAGTTAATATTTCCAGCGTATCAAAGTATCCGATGTTGTCATCTATATATGTATCTATTCCCTGAAGGGCAAGGGTCTCGCGAAATATTTCCGCTTTGTTTTTTACTCCCCGCATCAGGATAACGATATCTTTCATGCCCAGTTTCCGTATGCGGTTTTTCTTTGTGTCATAAAACTCCCGGCCTATGGAATTTTTTATTATCCCGGCTGTCACAACAGCTTCAAGCTCGGCGTTTTTCATATCGGTCAGTTCATCAGGCATATCATTTTCTTCGGGTATATCACTGTCTATTATATGTATTTCTGTTTCGGGATCGGGACTTTCATGCTCGGGTATCCCTTTATAAAGTGCCGATTCTCCGTCATATTTCATCAGGGGTGCAAATATGGAGTTGACCGTCTTTATTATGGGTCCCTTACTTCTGAAATTCATGTTGAGATCTATTTTTGTGCTGCTGCTGTCATCTTTTTGGGAATATTTTATATATTTGCTCTTGAATATTTCAGGTTCTGCCAGACGGAATTTATATATACTCTGTTTTATGTCCCCCACCATAAAAACATTGTCTTCTCTTTTTATTGAGTTGATTATTTCTTCCTGCAGATAATTGCTGTCCTGATATTCATCTATAAAAATATAATCGAACTTGTTCCGGTATTCAGCTGAAGCCGAAGGATCTTTTAGTATCCTTATGGCATAGTGTTCAATGTCACCGAAGTCCAAAAGATTCTTTTCGATTTTTATTTTCATGTATTCCTCATGGAAATCCATAAGTATTTTTCTGATTGTTTTTGCGCTGTCGTATGTTTTGTTGATATCATCTGCATAAACAGAAAGCTCAAATGCGAAATATTTTTCTTTTATTTCTTTTTTTATTATCTCCTTACCCTTGTCTCTGTGGGCTTTTACCATATCTTTTATAAGGGTATAATCTTCTTTTTCGTCATTACACGCCTTCAAAGTCACAGTGGAAAAAGCTCTTACAGCTTTCCCGAATCTTTCATGATCCCGTTGGTCACATTTTTCTCTGAGATCCAAAACGACAGATATATCCTCCATTATCTTATCATGAAGTTTCTGCAGGTCCGCTTCACGGATCAGGTTTGCTGCAATATAAAAATGTTCCTCTGCTTTTTCAAGGTTCGCTGAAACTGTCTGCCATATGTTTTCCATCAGGGATGAACTTTTTAATTCTTCCTTTGAAGCAGAAAGATTCTCAACGGAATCCTCCATGAACATCCACGGATCCGCCATTGCCATTATTCCGGTATACAGCTTATCCAGTTCTTCTTTTATACGATTTTCGTTGCCTGCATCCCCGTAGTCTTTCAGGAAATCAAGAAAACACGGATCCTCTTCCGCAAAATAGGCTTCAAAAATTCTGTCCATTGCTTCCGATTTCATTATTGTGCTTTCCACATCATCACATATTTTGAAATCCGGATCAATATCCGTAAGATGGAAATATCGTCTTACCACTTCCATGGCAAAGGAATGAAATGTGCTTATGTTTGCGTTCTGCAGGGCATAAAGCTGGTTTTGGATCAAAGAAAGGTTTTCGGGATCATCCAGGGCGGCATTATTGAGGGCTGCGGATATTTTTTCTTTCATCTCGGAAGCCGCCGCATTTGTGAATGTGACCACAAGCATCCTGTCTATGGGGACAGGATCATGTTTGATGTTTTCAGATATATCTGCACCGGTTATTATATGCTCTATTCGTGCAACAAGGACTGCGGTCTTGCCCGAGCCTGCCGCTGCGGAAACAAGTATACTGGTGTTTCTGAGCTCTATCGCTTTTTTTTGTTCTTGTGTCCATTTCATGATTCTATTATATCATGAATGGTTTCTCTGTGGTATAATTAAGATACGATATTCACCTGAAACGAATACAGAGGGATGCGATGAAACCATTGAAAAAACCAACAGTACTGCTCATAATGGACGGATACGGAATAACCAAAGACGGCAATAAAACAAAAAAAGGTAATGCCATTGCCACGGCTAAAACTCCCCGGCTGGACAGGATATTTTCCGAGTATCCAAGCACTACAATAGGTGCATCAGGCGAGGATGTGGGACTGCCCGACGGACAAATGGGCAATTCTGAAGTCGGCCACCTCAATATAGGTGCCGGCAGGATCGTCTTTCAGGATCTCTCAAAAATAACAAATGAAATATCATCAAAAAATTTTTTTTCCAATAAGGCTCTTACGAAGGCCATGGATAAATGCAAACAAAATCATTCATCTCTTCACCTGATGGGGCTTTTATCCGATGGAGGGGTCCACAGCCATATCAACCATCTTTTTGCTCTTATTGACATGGCTAAACAAAACGGTCTCAAAAAAGTCTATGTGCATTGCTTTCTGGACGGCAGAGATGTCCCTCCCAGATGTGCAAAAAAATATACGGATCAACTGGAAGAATATATGAAAAAAACCGGCATAGGGCGCATAGCCACCCTTTGCGGCAGATATTATTCCATGGACAGAGACAGGCGCTGGGAAAGACTTGAGAAATCATATGACTCGATTTCCGCCTCAGAAGGGCTTCATGCATCTTCTGCCTCCGTTGCCATAGATAACGCCTACAAAAGAGGAGAAAACGATGAATTCGTCCTCCCGACAGTGATAGACCCCGCCGCTCCCGTAAACGAGGATGATTCCATAATAATGTTCAATTTCAGACCGGACCGGGCCAGGGAGATCACAAGAGCTTTTGTGGATGCCGGATTTGACGCATTCGAAAGAAAGAAAAAATTCAACGGTATATGCTACGTATGTATGACAAGATATGATGCTTCGATGCCTGCTGTCAGCGTTGCATATCCCCCCGAAGAAATAAAAAATACCCTTGGAGAATATCTGTCCTCAAAAGGTCTTAAACAACTGAGAATAGCAGAAACAGAAAAATATGCTCATGTCACTTTCTTTTTTAACGGCGGCATCGAAGCCCCGTCAAAAAATGAAGAAAGGATACTTATTCCTTCTCCCAAGGTGCCCACCTATGATATGCAGCCGGAGATGAGTGCTTATCTTGTAACGGAGGAAGTGGTCAAGCAGATCCAAAATGACCGTTTTGATGTTATAATACTCAATTACGCCAATGCGGATATGGTGGGTCACACTGGAGTTTTCAGCGCTGCCGTTTCCGCCATCGAAACCCTTGATGAATGCGTTTATAAAGTGATAAATACGGTGCTCCAAAAAGGCGGCCAGCTTCTTCTTACATCAGATCACGGCAATGCTGACTGCATGTCAGATGAAAATGGAAAAACGGTTACGGCTCATTCTTTGAACAGAGTTCCGCTGGTATACATATCCGACAAAGGTGTCTCTCTTCGTGAAGGAGGCCTGCTGGCTGACCTGGCCCCTACTCTTCTTGATATGATGGGAATGGAAATTCCTGCAGAAATGACCGGAAAGAGCCTTATAAAAAAGGATTGACCTTCAATCAATATCTGTTATCGATTGTTGTCCCTTTGAAACCCGATCCAGAAACCCTCAAAACCGGGATCTATGCCCCCGGTTTTAATTCATATCCTTTTTTCGGCATATTTGCTATGAACACTGCCATGACCACCATGGCGCTGCCAATGATCATATTTCTTGTAAGCACATCTCCTATGAGAAAATATCCGAATATGCAGGCAAGCACAGGCTCAAAGGTATTTATTATTGCCGCATTACCCGCTCCGAGAAGTTTTACTCCTATACAGTAAAGCAGGATCGCGGCAAAAGCACATATCACCGCCAGCAGAAGCATAAAAACAAGCTGTTCCGTTCCCCGGGTAAACATGGGGTTTCCGCTTAATGCACACCTTATCATATTGAAAACTGCCGAAGATAAAAGGACATAGCCTGCTACAGTTATTGAGTTCAGCTTTTTGATTTTTTTTGAAGACAGCCCCATTATGTATATCACATAGCAGACGGCTGTAAGAAAGGCAAAAAATATGCCCGTTAAATTTCCTCTTATATGGGGAGTCCAGACTATAAGCACAAGCCCTAGCATTGAAAGAACAACTGCCGTTATTTTTACAAAACGGACAGGTTCCATACCGGTTATCATCTCTATCGCTATGATCATTGTAGGAAAAGTAAATGAAATTATAGTGGCCAGCGATCCGGATATATAATCGAATGAAAGATATAGAGTTGTGGCTATCCCAATATATGATATGCATATTATTATCAGCATCGGGGCGGCTTCCCTGTCAGGTTTAAAGGGTATTTTTTTTATGAAAATATATGCCCACATAAGCATTGCCGCATAAAAAAACTTATCAAACAAAAGAGTCTCTGTGGCCACTCCGGCATCAAAGGAAAGAAATGATAAAGAAGGTATCAGCCCGTAACAAACGGTGGTCCCTATTATGCAGAGACTTCCGATAAGCTTTTTTCTGTTTTCCGGGATCACTCCCCTTTCCGGTTTTGGCCTGTTTTCTTTGTTACTCATTTTCCATGTATCTCCTGATAATACTTTCTGCTGTTTTTATGCCGTCTACTGCAGCCGACATGATGCCTCCGGCATGACCCGCTCCTTCTCCTGCCGGATATATACCTTCTATACTGCTCATCATTTTCTCGTTCCTGATAAGGCGTACCGGTGAAGAACTGCGCGTTTCAACGGCCTTTAGCAGGGAATCTTTCCCGTCAAATCCTTTTATTATTCTACCAAAATAAGGCATTGCCTCTATTATGGAATCCCTGACAAACCGGGGAATACAGCGGGAAAAGGGGTCTTCTTCAGATAAATCAAAGTCTCCGTAGGTGGTTTGCGGAGGCATGTGGCATTTTCCGGTGGTTTCAAAGGCGATCTTTTCATATTTCCCTCTGAAATCGAACCCGGCCAGCGGATGGGCAGATCCAAAATCAGATTTGTTTACATCTACTAGAAGTCCGCAATTTGCATATTTACCGTCTCTTGCACTGTTACTCATGCCGTTTATAACAGTATATCCCTTTGAGGAGGCTGCCGGTATAACTTCTCCTCCGGGACACATGCAGAAGGTATATACTCCTCTTTTGTTTGCGCATCTTCTGGAAAGTTTGTACTCTGCCGGTCCCAAAAGAATTGAGTTTTCGGCGCTGCCCCACTGGGCTTCGTCTATCATCCTTTGTTCATGCCGGATCCTTATACCGATGGAAAAAGCCTTTTGCTCCATAAACATGCCTTTTTCGTGCAGCATGTTTATAGTATCGTATGCGCTTTGTCCTTGCGCCAGTATCAGATCATCCGTATGTATTTCTTCTTCATTGTTTACGGAAATGGATTTCAGTTTCCCGTTTTCTGTGTAGATTTCGGTGAGTTTGCTGGAAAATCTTATTTCTCCGCCGTTTTTTAGTATTCTTGAGCGTATTTCAGGTATTATTTTTCTGAGCCTGTCCGTTCCGATATGAGGTTTCTGTCTGTAAAGTATTTCGGGATCGGCCCCTGCTTCATAAAAGGTTTCCAGCACTTTTCTGATCCTTTTGTCCTTTGTCCCCGTATAAAGTTTTCCGTCGGAAAATGTGCCCGCTCCACCTTCCCCGAACTGAACATTGGATTCTTCATCCAGTATGCCTTTTTCTTTGAAAGCCTTTACATCTCTTACACGGTCTTCTACACTGTGGCCTCTTTCAATGACTAAAGGTGCAAAACCGGCTTCGGAGAGTATAAGAGCGGCAAACATACCGCAAGGTCCGGATCCTGTTATAACAGGTCTTTTATCGGGGAATGCTCCTTTTGTGGATACGGGTCTGTATGTCATATCAGGAGCTTCCTGAGCATTTACCTTCCCTTCACATAAAAAATCCACCGTATATACCATTTTAATGTCATTTTTATCCCTGGCGTCTACGGATTCTCTTACTATTTCCCATTCCTTTATTGCTTTTTCGCTGTTTCTTGTTTTTTTAGCGATCCTTGAAGGTATCAGGTTCTTATCCTCGCCGGGCCGCAAAATGATTTGATGTATCCTGTACATCTATACCATTGCCTTTCCGGCCTTTATTCCCGTTTTCCATGCATTATGAAGATTGTATCCTCCGCATGGCCCATCATGATCCAGAATTTCTCCTGCAAAATAAAGACCTTTGATAATCTTGGATCCCATTGTATTATCGTCTATTTCCTCGATTTTTATGCCGCCGGCTGTGCCCTGGGCGGATTTCCATCCCTTTTTCCCTTTTATCCGGAAACATAAAGCTTTCATTGATGCGGCCACCTCTTTTATTTCTTTTTCTGTTAGCTTTGAAGCCGGTTTTGTCATTTCAGTTCCGGCCTTTTTGAGTATTTCAGCTGCAAGAGACCTGTTCAAATAGGAAATCAAAAGATCTTCTGTTTTAAATCCTTTTATTTCTTTTCGTTTTAAAAGTTCGTTTATCAGTTCTTCTTCTCTTTTTTCAGGAAAAAAATCAAGTAATACAGAATATTCGGCCATGATTTTTTTCCATGGAGCATTTTCTTCAATTCTTATGTGTCTGCTCAGATCAAAAATGCATATACCTGAGATCCCGTCATCGGTGAATTGGATCCTGCCCGTTTCCTGTGCTACTTCTTTGTTTTTTCTCATCAAAGTGGCCTTTGCGGGTGTGCGTACGCCCGCAAGAAGAGTGAAATCCCCTTCACATTCCAGGGGAGTCAGTATGGGAAAAGCGGCAGAAATGGTATGTCCCATTTTTTTTGCCATGGTGTACCCGTCCCCTGATGTGCCGTACTGGGGACCGGCTTTGCCTCCGCAGGCAATGAGAAGCTTTTTGCTGATCAGAATGTTTTCTTTTTTTGTTTTTTTATCTTTATATGTAATTATAAAATGATCTTTTTCTTTTTTTGCATCAGTGACTGTGCTATTTACAATAATATTTATATTGTTAACTTCCATAGCCTTTTCTAATGCAAGGACCACATCAGCCGCCTGGCCGGATAAAGGATATATCCGACCTTCTTCTTCCTCTCTGAGGGATATTCCAACAGATCCGAAAAAAGACATCACATCATCAGAGTCCATGGAGTCCATGCATTCTCTGTTTGAAATGTTGCATCTCCCGTTGCCTGTAGCATACAGTTTTTTGCCCGGGATCTCTTTTTTTTCTATAATGCATATATCTTTTGACGGCGATTTTTGTGCGGCAGAAATCGCTGCAGCCATGCCTGAGGCACCACAGCCGATTATGCAGATGTCAGTAGTGTTCTTTTCCATAACATATCGATTGTATCACAATTTTTTTCCAATCTCTACAAACTCGTAAAACTCATTATATCATCATTGATTTGCTAAGGTTTCAATGTTATCATATTTCAGTCAGGAGGTTTACCGATTGAGATCAATAATGAAATTCTTTTTTGCTTTTATAATAATAGTTTTGATCGCTGCTCTTATGGGTGCCGGCATTCTGGCTTATTCTTTTTTTGTGGAACCCCAAAGACTCTCGGGAACGGAACTCAGAATGAGCGATCCTGAAATAACCGAGTCTCTGTCCGTTGCGGTTTTTGCCGATACCCATTTCGGAAAGGATTATGATATATCCGACTTCAAAAAAGCCGCAGAAAAAATAAATGAAGCTTCTCCGGATCTCATCATTTTTTTGGGCGATCTCATTGATGATTACAGCAGTTATGACGGTGATATGGACCATATAATCTCAGTTCTTTCATCTCTTGATGCCCCCTATGGCAAGTATGCCATATTCGGAAATCATGATTACGGAGGAGGCGCAGAAAGGCTGTATGCGGGATGGATGGAGTCTGCAGGCTTTACCGTATTAAAAAACAGCACTGTAAGCCTAAAGGGCAATATTACCCTTACAGGAATAGATGACTGCCTCATAGGATACGGGGACCCTTCTGCGGCAAACGGTCTTTCATCGGATTCCTACAATATCGTTATCTGTCACGAGCCCGATGTTGCCGACAGTATATCCGGCACGAACACAGATCTGATGATAGCCGGCCATACCCACGGAGGCCAGGTCAATGTACCTTTTTACAAGGACCGTTATCTTCCTGACCTGGGCAAAAAATATATAAAAGGAAAATATGTTCTTGATAACAAAGAAAAGACCGTCGTATATGTTAACAACGGTCTGGGAACAACAAAAGTCGGTGCCAGATTTATGGCCGTGCCCGAGATAACCTATTTCTTCTTATGCGGCATATGAATGCCCAGCTCAAAGGTACTTATCCCCTGAAGAACAAATATTATACCAAGCAGCATTACCGTGCCGATCCCCAGAAGAAGATAATCAAGAAAAGCATAGACTCCTGAAGCAACGCATATTATACCCGTACCCATTGCCCAGTAATGATTCTTTTTCTTTTCTTCCCTATCAATATTTGTGGCTGTTACAACTCTCTGTACTCCCGATGTAAGGGCCCACATGCCAAATACACCATTTACTGCTATTTCAGCTACCAGCTGGTTTGAAAGGACCAGTATGCCAAGAATGAATGTTATGGCCGCATCGACCATTATCCATCCGTTGTTATCCTGCTTGCTGCCGCTTCTTCCGTAAAGATATCCGGATGTCTGTATCACCCCGTCAAGTATCATAACAATACCCAGAACAAAGGCCACCGCCAGAAAAGATGCTCCGGGATTTGCGAAACAAAAAACGCCGGTCAGCACCAGAATGCCTCCGCTGACTATAATAAGTACCCTCATGAATCGCCTCCTTCAGAAGGAACGACTGTAAGCCTGGCCTGTTTGTCTATTTTTTTGCCAAACATGGCTATAAGGTTTTCTTCATTATTGACCTGCCCTGCTGCACCCATTACAACATGACATATTTTGTTCTTGTTTACCAGGTCCACCAGAGTGTCCATTATATTGTTGGATCTTACAACGGTAAGATTGGCTCCGTATTCCAGAGCTTTTTCGTAAAGATAGTCAAGAGCCTCTCCTTCCTGTGAATTGCCGAGAAATTTGAATGCCTTGGGGGCCACATGTATTATATATAATTCTCCTTTTTCTCCTGCCAAAAGCTCGTGTCCGTATTTGATAAGTCTGTCACATGTTTTTTGCTGAGTCACACAAACCATAACGTTTTTCATAAATATATGCCTCCTTTGAATCAGGACTAATATTGATATTATACAACGAAACATTCTTTATTGCCACAAAAAAGAGGTGCGGGATCTTATCCCGCACCTCTTTTTGGATATTCAACTGTTATACGCAGGAAATTATTTCTGCTATGCCATTATAAATCCGAATATGAGGAACAATAAGCCGGATAAAACAGCGCCCAGAATACCAAAGGGCATTTGCGTGAATGCATGATCGAAGTTGTTGCATCCGGTGGCTGCGGAAGTCAAGACCGTTGCATCGGAGTAAAAACATATATGGCTTCCGAAAACTCCGGCAGACAGTAC
>JAAYYX010000049.1 GCA_012515135.1 Clostridiales bacterium
AATCGGGCAAAGGCATCGCCCTGTTTGCCCAGCCTTGAATATCCCACTCCCAGATAATAGTGAAGGGGCCACCAGTCCTTATACTGACTGTCCAGATAATACTCCAGTATATCGACGCCCTGATCGTAACGGCCGGCAAGGATCTCATTGTATCCTTCTTCTATTCTCATGGGGTCTTCTATCTGTTTGATCCTATTGTTTATTTCTTTTCTGTCCTTGCCGCTTCTTGTGAATTTAAGGAACCATTTCCATGCGGCAAAGGCTTTGCCATAAAGGCCTATATTCAGATATGCATATCCCAGATAATAATAACCTTGGGCGAATCTGGGATGGGTCTCTGTGACCAGCTCGAAATAGTCCAGCGCTTCAGCCTTGAATCTCCCCACATATTCCGTATTGCCGCTGTTCATATACATTGCCCTGCATACTCTGGCATAGCTGTACATTCCATGGAGATAATCCGGTTTCATACAAAGAGAAGCCCTAAAATGTATGCAGGCATTGTCGTAATCTTCGATTTCCGCCGCATCTCTTCCCTCTTTCATCATTCCTTCATATATCTTATAATTGAAGAGCTTGAACATGTAGTCTATATATGCCTGATTGTATTTGAATTTGGGATCGCATCCCATTATCCATGCCATATTTTCGGCTATATGTGTGGCTTTCAGACCTTTGCCTCCGGCGAACTCCTTCACATCCCTTCGTCTTAGGGGAACCGGAACACCCTTCATTATATCCTTGACTTTGGAACCTTTAAGATATTCATCTGAAAACTCAACAAAAACGAATTTGTTCAGATATTTCTTAAAATACTTGCCGATCCTGTCCGGCCTTTTTCTTATATCTGTTTCTTCCTCTGTCCTTTTTACTGTCTTGGTTATTCCAAGGGACTGAGCAAGGGTCAGCTTCTGTTCACCTGGCGCTTTTATTCCGCCGTCCTGTTTTTCTTTTGCTTTGTTACTCATTGATACCTTCCTTTTTTAGAGCATCCTAAATCTTTCATCCTTCAACATGTCTTTATTATTTATAGCAGTTTCCAGCTGCTTTATCATAATTTTCCTGTCATTTGGCAGGGTCCCTCTCAGAGAAACATAGTTTGATGCATGGTTGCTTCTGAATATGCATTCTTTTCCCACATTGATGTTCTTCAGCATCAGCAGGGTTTCGGCAACCACTTCCTCTGCCGTAAGAAGCAGAAATCGACCTTTGGCGATATCGGCTGTCAGAGGGGCTTTTAGCTCTGTCATAAGGGTCAAAAGTCCCACATATGAAGGCTCCATTTCGCTTATCATGGTGCCGCTTTCCTTTGCATGTTCCTGCCAGAGTTCTTTTCCTCCAAGCCCCGATATGAAAGTCACTGATGCTTTTATCCCGGCTTCTTCTATCTTCTTTACGGATCTTATTATCTCTTTTCTGTCGGCACCTTTTTTGACATTTTCAAGGACTTTGTCACTGCCTGATTCGGCTCCTATATAGATTATTTCTACTCCCGCCTCATGAATGCCTTTTAGTTCTTCCGGTGTTTTTCTTAACACATCCTGAGGGGAACCGTAAACAGTGACTCTTTCGCATTCGGGGAAAAGTTCTTTTATTCTATTCAAAATAGCCATTAGTTTATCAAATGAAAGACAGAGAGCATCGCCGTCACAAAGAAATATCTTCTGTACGAAATTATATGTTCTTCTGGCATCCTCCAGATCTTCCATTATTTCTTCCATGGGCCTTACTCTGAATTTCTTATCCTTGAACATGCTGCAGAAGGTGCACTGGTTATGGGCGCAACCTATCGTTACCTGTATCAGAAGACTCCTTGCCTCGCTGGGAGGTCTGTATATATTCCCTTCATATCTCATTTACATCTTCTCCGGTGCTTCAATGCCCAGAAGTCCAAGACCATTTTTGATGGTGGTTTTGGCCGCTCTTACCAGGGCAAGCTTGGCTGTCTTCTCATTTTCGTCTTCTGTGAGTATATGCTCGTCATGATAAAACCTGTTGAATGCCTGAGCCACATTTATTATATGTCTTGTTATTATTGAAGGCTCGTACTTTTCTCCTGCTTCCGCTACTGTTTCGGGAAATGTATATATCAGTTTTGCCAGTTCATAGGCACTGTCGCTTTTTATGTGTTCAGCTTTTATTTCTTTGCCACAGGCAGCTCCAAGATCAGCTGCTCCTGCTTTTCTTAAAACACTGGCGGCTCTGGCATGGGTATACTGAACATAAGGGCCTGTTTCGCCGTCAAAATTAAGGACCCTGTCCCAGGAAAAAACATAATCCTTTATCCTGTTGTTAGAAAGCTCCTGGAACACTACTGCTCCTATGCCCACCTGTTTTGCGGTTATTTCAATATCGTCCGTATTCACGTTCTTCTCTTTTATTATTTCCCTTGTTTTTTCAACTGCCCTCGAAAGGACTTCCTCCAGGAAAACAACCCGTCCCTCTCTCGTGGACATGGTGCCGTCTTCAAGACTTACAAGACCAAAGGGTATGTGGACGCAGTCCCTTGCCCACTCATATCCCAGCAGTTCAACTATTTTTATCCACTGCTGGAAATGCAGGTTCTGTCCGGACGATACCACATATATATTTTTGTAAAAATCGTAATGTTCTTTTCTGTATACTGCCGCCGCAATGTCCCTTGTTATATAAAGCGTAGAGCCATCGGATTTGGTTATAAGCGC
>JAAYYX010000255.1 GCA_012515135.1 Clostridiales bacterium
AAAAGAGCCGTAAAGACCATTGCTGTGTATATTTTTTTGTTATTCAAATAGTTTTTTCAATCCTTCCATGTAAGGCGGCCTTACGATGCCTTTTTCCGTTATTACCGCACTTATGTATTTGTGATCCGTAACGTCAAAAGAAGGATTATATGTCTTTGTTCCTTCAGGTGCCATATCTTTTTCGTACCACATTTTGTATATCTCTTCTCCGTCCCGGAGTTCTATTTTTATCTGCTCCCCGGAAGGAGTGTCAAGATCTATGGTGGATAAAGGTGCATACATATAAAAAGGTATATTATACTCTTTTGCCAGTATGGCCAGGGCGGATGTGCCTATCTTGTTGGCGCCGTCCCCGTTGGCCGCCATCCTGTCACATCCTGTTACTACTGCATCTATCCATCCGTTCTTCATGACTGCGGATGCCATATTATCACATATGAGAGTCACATCCACTCCGGCCTTTTTAAGTTCCCATGCGGTCAGCCTTGATCCCTGAAGAAGCGGTCTTGTTTCATCTGCAAATACTTTGAATCCGTATCCCTTCTCTTTTCCCAGGTATATTGGTGCCAGACATGTTCCGTACTTTGCGGTGGCCAGTGCTCCCGCATTGCAGTGGGTAAGTATACCCATCCCCGGGTGAAGAAGTTCAAGTCCGTATCTTCCCATGGCATAGCATGCCTCTTCATCCTCTATTCTTATTTTTTCGGCCTCCCGGAGCAGTTCTTCTTTTATCTTTTTGGCCGAATCTTCCCATGAGATGCCGGTATCTTTTATGTCTTCATATTCCTTGAGTTTTTTCTCCATACGGTCAAGTGCCCAAAAAAGATTGACCGCTGTAGGTCTTGATGTTTCAAGATACTCTTTTGTCTCCCGAAATTTCAACGAAAATTCTTTATAGTCCCTGGTTTTTAGATCCTTTAATGCCGCCCACAGCCCATATGCAGCTGCAATGCCTATGGCAGGTGCCCCTCTGACCTTTAGATTTTTTATGGCATCCCAAATATCCTCTTTTGTATTTATTTCTATGAATCTTTCTTCTCCGGGAAGCAGCCTCTGGTCCAGGATCAGAAGTTTTCCTTCTTCAAATTTCAATGGCAATCCATCAGACATTTATTCTCTCCTTTTTTGGGACACAAATCAATTATACTATAACAACAAAGATATTGCATTTACAAAAATCCAATACGACATCAAAAGGGGCCGGCCAAAGCCGGTCCCTTTTTGTTTCTGTAATGGATTTTTGTCTTTTTTAGAGGTTGAATTCCTTCTTTGCGTCAGCCAGAGCTTCATCCAGCTTAGCCAGGACTTCGTCCATGGTTTCCTGCTTTAATACTGCAGGGGGCTCAATACGAACTGTCTTGGCATTAACCAGGGTTCCTGCCGTCATAACGTGTCTTTCGAACATGCCCTTGGTTACTTTGTATCCTACTTCTGCTTCAGGGAATTCCATACAGATCAGAAGCCCTGCGCCTCTGTATCCAACCAATACTGTCGGATATTTCTGCTTCAGTTTTTCCAGTCCTGCCATGATATACGCACCTTTTTCTGCACACATCTTGGGAACATCGTTCTCCAGCATGAATTTGATGGTGGAAATAGCTGCTGAACAAGCCAGTGGGTTTCCGCCGAATGTGGGTGATCCAAGTATCCATGGATTGTCTATAAGTTTTTCTACCCACATCTTGGGCCTTGCGATTATACCTGTGATAGGCATAACTCCGCCGCCGAAAGCTTTACCGTATGTCATTATATCGGGAACTATTCCTTCATGCTCTACTCTCCACATGGTCCCGCATCTTCCCATACCTGTCTGGATCTCATCACAAATAAGAGCAACATCATACTTGTCGCATATTTCTCTTACTTTTTTGAAATATCCTTCCGGTGGGATCTGAACGCCTGCTTCGCCCTGAATAGGCTCGATGATAACTCCTGCTACCTTTTCGCCTACTGTCTGCAGATTCTTTATGGCTGCTTCCATGGCATCCGCATTACCGAATTCAACATGCTGGACCTGCTGGATAAGAGGAACATAATCTTCTCTGTATGCGCCCTTGCCTCCCATTGAGATGGCACCCATGGATTTTCCGTGGAATGCGCCGACAGTTGATATGTACCATCTGCCGCCTGTTGCCAGTCTTGCCAGCTTCAGAGCCATTTCTACAGCTTCTGCTCCGCCGTTTGTAAAGAAGCAGTACTGGAGATCTCCCGGCGTTATCATTGCCAGTATATTAGCAAGATATCCTCTGAGCGGATCAACCAGTTCCTGTGAATGCAGTGCATATTTATCCAGCTGAGCCTTAACTGTCTTGAGGATAGCAGGGTTTCTATGGCCGCATGTGTAGATGCCGAATCCGCCCAAACAGTCGATGAACTGTGTTCCGTGCAGGTCCTCAAAATGCTCTTCCGAGTCTGTCCATTCAATGAATGCCGCATCGTCGGATACAGATTTTCTGTATTCCAGCCATCCGGGGTTTACATTTTCATTGAAGTTCTTGATGGAGTCATCGTGTATAGCTGTTTTGTCAGCTTCTGACAAGCTTTCGCTTTCAATGTAGCCAACGACTCTTCTTGCTTCTTCTAAAGCTTTTGCTTTATTCATTTCAGTCATTCTATGACCTCCTCTTTTATCACCGCCCAAATTTTAGCGGCTAAAAATATAACTTTGTACCTTTATTATAATACAAGTTTCGTGCCAAGATGTTAAAAAAATGACACCTTTTTCATTAAAAAGCCTGTTCCCCTTTTGTTTCAATGAGTCCTGCATATCACTTTTTTGAGGTATTATAAGTGACGATCATATTACAGCAAACTTGTACTATAATAAAAGCAATTTGTCAAAATCTTCTCTCATAAATCATACAAAAAAGTTAAATGCCGTCTCAAAAGTGAGACGGCATTTTTATCAAATCTTTTTCCCCTTCAGTTGTTTCAAAAAATACTTGTGAATCCAAAAGTTATTCCCGTGACCAGAAATCCCGCAGCCAGCACACCCAAAAAAATCATCGGCAGAGCTTCTTTCCAGGGCATTTCAAGTACGGTGGCCACCAGTGCCCCTGTCCATGCACCGGTCCCCGGAAGGGGGATCGCCACAAGTATAAAAAGCCCAAGTTTTCTGTACTTTATGACCTTCTGTCCCTTTATATGCCCTTTTTCTTCCAGCTTTTGAACTATGAGCCCAAGTTTTTCAAAGGATTTCATCCAGTTGAATATCCTCTTCAAAAACCAGAGTATAAAAGGTATGGGTAGCATATTGCCGAAAACGCTTACAGCATATGAAAGCCATATGGGCAGGCCGTGATACACTCCAAAAGGGATACCTCCTCTAAGCTCAATAACCGGGATAGCAGATACTGCTGCAGTGGCAAGTATTTTACCCGCAAGAGTGGCAGTTATCCATTCAAACATACTGTCAGTTTCCCCTCTCTTTTTTATGTGGTCCGTTTCTTTTCATTAAATCACTTTGTATAATTATCAAAATACCCCTGTATATAAACAATGGGCGTTCCTTTGTCTCCGCTGCCCGATATGAGATCACAGAGAGACCCTATCAGATCGGTGAGCCTTCTTGGTGTGGTTCCCTGGGAAACCATTTTGCCCTCAAGGTCAGCATCCTTATTCTTTATATAATCGGAAACCGCCTTTTTAAGTTCTTCTCCATTTAAGTGGGCAAAATCATTATCCGCCAGATATTTGAGTTTTATTTCGCTGGGAGTGCCTGAAAGACCTTCCGTATATCCCGGCGAGACAACAGGGTCAGCCAGTTCCCATATCTTTCCGACAGGATCTTTAAAGGCACCATCACCATATACCAGGACTTCCACATTCTTTCCCGTTGCCTTTTTTATTTCATCTCTGACAGAATCAACAAATTTGTCACAGTCATTTGGGAAAAGCTTGATCGTCTCTTCTGTTGCTTTGTTTGATCCAAGTATCCCGTACCTGCTGTTTGATCCGCTGCCGTCAACGCTTTTATCAAGTATATCATCAAGACCAAGAATCTTTTTTGCTCCCGCATCCCTGAGGATCTGTTTGGTTCTTTCTCTGGTATGTATATCACAGGTCAGGACATTTTTTGTGTAAAGAAGTATTGTTTTGGGATCGTTTGAAAAAATTATTTCAGCTTCGGCTCCTTCCTCTTGGATCAGCTGCTTATAATAACTGATATAATCCATCCCGGTAAAAGGATGTTTTGATTTACCGAACAGTTTTTCGAACTCCTTTTGTGTCAGAACTTTTTTATATGGATCCACTCCCTTTTCATACATAAGATCTATATCAACAAGATGGTTTCCGACTTCATCGCTGGGATAGCTTAACATCAAAAATATTTTTTTTGCTCCCCTTGCTATTCCTTTAAGACATATGGCAAATCTGTTTCTACTGAGTATGGGGAAAATAACGCCTATTTCCTCTCCCCCCAATTTGTTTCTCACATCCTTTGCCAGTTGTTCTTTTGTTGCATAGTTGCCCTGAGCCCTGGCAAGGACCGCTTCGGTTATGCCTATCACATCTTTATCCATTACCGTGAATTCCCCTGAAGCTGACGCCCCAAGCACCGTGTCAGTGACTATTTTTTTGAGATCGTCCCCTTCTCTTATTATTGGCGCCCGGAGTCCCCTTGCAACCGTTCCTACTCTTCTTTCCATATTCTTTTTCTCCTGTCTTTTTGCTGGAAAACAGCCTGCTGTTCCCTGTCAATTATACAACCTGAAAGGCTTAAATACAAATGTTTTAAGCCTTTCTGAGCCTCAATGCATTTGTAACTACACAAAGGGAACTCATGGACATGGCTGCAGCGGCAAACATGGGATCCAGGGTCCATCCTGTAAACGGATAAAAGACTCCTGCTGCCAGAGGAATGCCCAAAGAGTTATAGAAAAACGCCCAAAAAAGATTCTGCTTTATGTTTCTTACCACTGCCTTGCTGAGTTTCACTGCACAAGCACCGTCTTTTGGATCTTCATGCATAAGCACGATATCAGCAGCTTCTATTGCGATATCCGTTCCCGCTCCTATGGCTATTCCCGTGTCGGCAGCCTTTAGAGCAGGTGCATCATTTATACCGTCTCCTATCATCAAAACATTTCTGCCTTCTTTTTTTATATCATCTATAACATTCTTTTTTTCTTCCGGCATAACTTGCGCCACCACTTTGTCTATGCCTGTTTCCTTTGCTATGGCCTCTGCTGTTATTTGATTGTCTCCTGTGAGCATTACCGTTTCTATGCCCATTTCTTTGAGTTCAAGAACAGCTTCCCGGCTGCTTTCCTTCGGCTCATCCCTTAATGCTATGATCCCGGCAAGACCACCGTCTATTCCTGTGTATATGAGGGTCCTTCCTGTTTCGTACAATTTGGCAGTCTGTCCCCCTTCGACCAATATGTCATTTTCCTGCATGAACTCTTTGTTCCCCGACAACACCCTTTTCCCTTCTATGATGCCTTCTATCCCTCTTCCCGGCATTACAAGGAATCTGTCCACTTTTTTTATGTCCAGTCCTTTTTTCTCTGCTATTTCTATTATGGGCAAACCTAGCGGGTGCTCCGACAGTTTTTCAAGGGAAGCAGTATAAACTATGATGTCTTCTTCGGTTCCTTTTATTGTAACGATTTCGCTTATTTCAGGCCTCCCTTTTGTAAGTGTGCCGGTCTTGTCTATCACGGCAACTTGGGTTTTTGAAACTGTTTCCAGAGCTTCTGCAGTCCGAAAAAGTATACCTTTTTCGGCTCCCCTTCCCGTTCCTGCCATTATTGCAAGAGGTGTGGCAAGACCCAAAGCACAGGGACATGATATAACCAGTACAGCGATGCTCATGGAACCGACCCTATCAAGTTCTGCACCGGCTAATATCCAGCAGACAGCTGTTATCACAGCGATCAATATGACGATGGGGACAAAAAAAGCAGAAACTTTATCAGCCAGCCTTGCTATTGGAGCTTTTGAATCGGCTGCTTCCTCTACAAGTCTTATTATTCCTGAAAATGCAGTTTCTTCACCCACCTTGTCCGCCTTCATTTTTAAGTATCCGGCCTTATTGATGGTCGCTGTGAAAACTTCATCTCCGGGACCTTTATCAACGGGCATGCTTTCCCCTGTAAGGGTCGACTCATCCAGGATGCATGTGCCTTCTGTTACTGTCCCGTCTGCCGGTATGCTTTCTCCTGATTTGACCGCAATGATATCTCCCGGCAGAAGATCCTCTGCAGGTATGATTTTTTCATGTCCGTCTTTTGTGATTATCCTTGCTTCCCTCGGAGCAAGAGCCATCAGTTTTTTTACGGCATCACCGGTCCTGCCCTTGGATCGTACTTCCAGCCATTTCCCCATGGTCACCAGAGTCAGGATCATAACTGCAGATTCGAAATACCCCAGGATCAATGCGGCCAGTGAACCTATGGCAATGAGAGAATCCATGTTGGGTGCTGCTTTAAAAAGCAGTTTGGTTCCTCTTGTGTAGTATTTGTAATTGATGACCGCCACAGGAAAAGCCAAGATGCCCAGGCCCCAGGAAGGTACTTCAGGGACCGGCAGCTTTATCATTTCTCCCATTGACAAAACCATAAGAGGGATCAGAAATCCCAGTGATATCAGAAACCGGTATTTAAGCTCTTTTATTTCCCCGGCTGTTGTTTTCTCTTGATCTTTTTTGCCCTCATAAGTACTTTTTGCCTCTTCAGCATCATATCCGCTTTCCCTGACTGTTTTTACTATTTCGGGAGACCCGATCTGCTTTTCATTAAAATCAACGATCATTGAACCGGAAACAAGACTGACCCTTGCTTCCCTGACAGAAGCCATGGCATTCACATTCTTTTCTATTGTTGCAGCGCATGCGGCACAGCCCATGCCTTTTATTATATATTTTTTTTTCATTATTATTTCTCCATGATTTTATCTGCTTTTTTATGGGTAATATTATATCATACTCAACCAAATTTCAATTGACATGTGTTTTGTTTTGGATTATAATTCTTTTGAGTTAGCTTTGACTAACCGGTATTAATACTAAGCATTCATAAAAAAGTATCATGGGGGATCATATGACACTGGACAGACTGAAACCCGGCACCCGGGCAAGAATAACCGCAGTAAAAGGCAAAGGTGCCTTGCGCAGACGGCTCCTTGATCTGGGCCTGACACCCGGGACTATGGTTATGATAAGGAAAGTTGCACCGTTGGGAGATCCTATCGAGATCTGCCTTCGCGGTTTTGAGCTGTCTCTTAGAAAGGCTGAAGCCTCTGAGATAGAAGTCACTACAGAAGACTGTTCGGGAAACATAAACTGCAGCATTTGTCCCTATTCTAAACCGGAGGACAAAACATCAAATGGATAAAAGCACCAAAAAAAAAGAAAACCGGCGCAAACACCGGCATCACGATAAAAAAAGTGAGGCTGTCAGCATTGCCATAATAGGCAACCCCAACTGCGGCGCCACAACACTTTTTAACCGAATGACCGGCGGCATAAAACAGAAGGGTCGCTTCTTTGAGTGCTGCCATACGGCAAAGGAAGGCCCTGTGCGTGCTCACAAAAACACAACTGTTGTAGAACTGCCGGGCACTTATTCCCTTTCTGCTTATACACTCAATGATATCACCGCCAGAGACATACTGATAAACGGAAAACCGGATGTGATAGTCAACATTGTGGACGCCACAGGCTTTGAGCGCAGTCTTTATCTTACTCTTCAGCTTATGGAACTGGATATCCCCATGGTGGTCGCCCTGAACATGATGGACGAGATAAGAAACAATGACATAGATTTTGATCTTCAAAAACTGGAAAAAGAACTCACAGTGCCTGTCATACCCATTTCAGCCAGCAAAAACAGGGGCATACACGACCTTATCCACTATGCCATAGAGGCAGCCAAATACAAAACTGTTCCAAAAAAAATAGATTTTTGTTCAGGGCATGTCCATACAGCCATACATTCCATAGCCCACCTCATTAAAGATGATGCCGAAAAAGCCGGTCTGCCCATCAGGTTCTGCTGCACAAAAATAGTAGAAGGAGATGAGCCGGTTCTGAAACAGCTGTCTCTAAAAGCCCCTGAACTGGAAATAATAGATCATATAGTCAGCGATATGGAGCATCATTTGAATACGGATCGGGAAGCCGCCATGGCAGATATGAGATATGCTTTCATACAGGATCTTGCGTCGAAGGTAATAACAAGACCGGCCTCGACCACAAGAGAACAGGACCGATCGCTTATGATAGACAAAATACTGACCCACAGAATATTCGCCATTCCGATTTTTTTCGGTATCATGCTGCTTATATTCTATTTTACTTTTGATTCCATCGGTCAGTGGCTTTCTGACTGGCTGGGGATGGGGATAGACAAGACCGTGTCTCTCATAGACAGCGGTCTTTCAGCCGGCGGAGCCGCTCCCGCCCTTCACTCTCTTATTATAAACGGGGTGTGTGCCGGAGTAGGCAGCGTTCTTTCTTTTCTCCCCAGGATAGCAGTTCTTTTCTTTTTTCTTTCCATATTGGAAGACAGCGGATATATGCCCAGAGTGGCTTTTGTAATGGACAAGCTTCTTCGTAAAGTCGGACTTTCGGGCCAGTCAATAGTTCCTATGCTAATAGGCTTCGGCTGCTCCGTCCCGGCAATAATGGCCACAAGATCTCTTCCCAGCAAAAGGGACAGACATCTTACCATCGCCCTTATACCTTTCATGTCCTGCAGTGCCAAACTCCCTCTGTATGCCATGTTCATTTCCGCTTTTTTTGAAAACAACAGAGTCTTTATAATGGCCGCCATATATCTTATGGGGATCATCGTTTCTGTGGTATGCGCCCTTATATTCAAGCATACTCTTTATAAAGGCGATCCCGTTCCTTTTGTGCTTGTGTTGCCTCCTTACAGACTCCCTGCCATGAAAAGTGTATGGCTGAGAATGTGGGAAAATATAAAAGAATTCATAAAAAAAGCCTTTACCATAGTTTTCATAGCAACCATAGTTATTTGGTTTTTGCAAAGTTTTGATGCGGGCATGAACATGGTATCAGATCCCGACGACAGCATCCTGGCCGCCATAGGGAAAGTTGCCGTGCCCCTGTTTGAGCCTCTGGGATTCGGAGACTGGCGCGCTTCTACTGCTCTTATAACCGGCCTTTCCGCAAAGGAGGCTGTGGTAAGCACCATGGCAGTCCTTACGGGGGCCACCGACGTAGCTGCTCTTTCTGCCATGCTCATAGAGATATTCACCCCTTTGACTGCTTTTGTTTTTATGGTATTCTGTCTTTTGTACATGCCCTGTGTTGCAACTCTTGCCACTATCAAAAAAGAAATGAACGGATGGTGGCATGCGATCCTGGTGGTTCTTTTCCAGACCACCGTGGCATGGATAGTTTCATTTATAGTTTATTCTGTTGGAGGTATATTTATATGAAGTTTTATATAGTTGATGCTTTTTCTTCCGCCGCCTTCGGGGGCAATCCTGCGGGAGTTGTTATGATCCCGGAAGGAGACGATTTTCCTTCTGTTTCCCTGATGCAGAAAACCGCAGCAGAACTAAGATACTCCGAGACGGCATTTGTCAAAAAACTTAATGAAAAGGAATTTCACACAAGATATTTCACCCCTGCCGCAGAAGTGGATCTTTGCGGACATGCAACTATCAGTGCATTTTCTGTGATGCTTAAGGAAGGTATGATATCAAAAGAACATGAATATATGAATCATACTCTTGCGGGTGATCTTGAAATAGCAGCGCAAAAAGATTTTATAATGATGGAAATGGCTGTTCC
>JAAYYX010000050.1 GCA_012515135.1 Clostridiales bacterium
CTGTTCTTACCGGGAAAACATCCTCAAGGGGCATGCCGCTTCTTCTTAAAACTTCATTAAGGCTTATCTTGTTTTCACTTCCGTCAATGCTGTATATTATGCTTGTCTGTTCCCTGGTCTCTCCCACTACCTTATAGTGGGTATCCCCAAAGAGCTGTCCGATATCCTCTTTTTTGCTTATCTCCAGGATCAGTCCGCCATATCCGCTGCTCAGGAGTTCTCTCCTGCTCATGCTGAAAAGATTTGCCCCTATCCTGTTTCCCAGAGCCATCTTTGCAACTGCCATAAATATGCCTCCGCGCCCTGCCGGAAATGCAGAAAGTATCTTTCCGCTGTCTGACAGTTCATGAACCTTATCCAGGGACTGTTTCAGTACGGCAATATCCGGCATACCGTCGGATCCCGTTGCAGGGGCCATGTAAACGATTTTGCTTTCGGGCTTTTTGAATTCCGGCGAGATCACCCGGGCCGCATTTGCCGTGCATACAGCAAAGCTTATAAGGGTGGGCGGTACATTTATATCTTCGAAGGTACCGGACATGGAATCCTTGCCGCCTATGGCCGGTATCTCCAGTTCCTTCTGGACCTTCAAAGCCCCCAGCAAAGACGCCAGAGGTTTTCCCCAGGACTCGTCACTTGTAAGTTTCTCAAAATATTCCTGGAACGAAAGGCGTATATTTCTGAAATCTCCTCCCATGGAAACTATTTTTGTAACAGAGTCTATCACCGCATAGATGGCTCCGTGGAAAGGGCTCTGTTTTGAGATGGCAGGATCATATCCAAAGCTCATCAGTGTGGCGGTCTCAGTGGACCCCATATTTTCATCCATGGGCAGCTTGGCCGCCATGCCCGGCGCCGGTGAAAGCTGATATTTCCCTCCCAGGGGCATCAGCACCGAAGATGCTCCTATGGTACTGTCAAAGCGCTCGATCAGACCTTTTTTCAGGCAGCAGTTAAGATCGGAAAGATAATCTTCCGGTTTTTCCATAAGATCCTTTTGCAAAAGCGAACCAATGGATGTTTCCCCCCGCTCCGTATCGGACACCGGTGCTTTTACCTTGACTGTGGCCGTCTGCTTTGCGCCGTTGGTATCAAGGAACGCTCTTAAAATGTCCAGGATCTTTTTCCCTCTCCAGAACATCCTGACTCTGCCCGTATCCGTGACTTTTGCCACTTTTGTCGCTTCGAGATTTTCTTCTTTCGCATAAGCGAGGAACTTCTGCCTGTCTTCTGAAGAGACCACCACAGCCATCCGCTCCTGGGATTCTGATATGGCCAGTTCTGTGCCGTCCAGTCCTTCATATTTTTTTGGGACCAGATCAAGATCGATATCGAGGCTTTCCGCCAGTTCACCTATGGCCACCGAAACGCCTCCCGCACCGAAATCATTACAGCGTTTTATAAGAACAGCGGCTTCTTTCCTTCTGAAAAGCCTCTGTATGTTCCTCTCAATGGGCGGGTTGCCTTTTTGCACTTCGGCCCCGCATGTTTTTATGGATTCTTCTGTGTGTTCCTTTGAAGATCCGGTGGCCCCTCCGCATCCGTCACGGCCTGTTCTTCCCCCCACCAGAATTACCACATCACCGGGCCGGGGGACTTCTCTTTTTACGTGATCCGCCGGAGCGGCTCCTATGACAGCCCCCACTTCCATTCTCTTTGCCACGTAATCTTCATCATATATTTCATCCACATGACCCGTGGCAAGACCTATCTGATTGCCGTATGAGGAATACCCCTCCGCCGCCTGGCGGGTTATCTTCCTCTGGGGAAGCTTGCCTTTTATGGTTTCACTGACCGGAGTCCTTGGATCTGCTGCTCCCGTAACGCGCATGGCCTGGTAGACATATACCCTGCCGCTTAATGGATCTCTTATGGCGCCTCCAAGACATGTGGCCGCACCGCCGAAGGGTTCGATTTCCGTGGGATGGTTATGGGTCTCGTTTTTGAACATCACCAGCCAGTCTTCTTCTTTTCCGTCCACCGTGGCCTTGACCTTTATGGAACAGGCATTCACTTCTTCGGACTCATCTATATCATCTGCCTTTCCCTGCTTCCTGAGATATTTTGCTCCTATGCATGCCATGTCCATAAGACAAACATCTTTTTTCCGATCGCCGTATACGGAGTTGCGCATTTCCATATACTCCTGGAAAGCATTTCTTACCAGCTCCCCGTAGGGGCTTTCTTCAAAATATATGTTTGAAAGACCGGTGTTGAAAGTCGTATGCCTGCAATGATCGGACCAGTAGGTATCTATGACCAGAAGCTCCGTCACGGAGGGATCTCTTTTTTCTTCTTTGGAAAAATATTCATGTATATGCAGGATATCCGCCTTGCTCATGGCAAATCCCATTTGTTTTCGATACTCTTCAAGCCGGGTCTCATCCATTTTGACAAATCCCTTTACCTTGGACACATCATCGGGCAAAGTGGTTTCCATCTGGAGGGAAAGGGGCTTTTTGTCATCCGCCTGCCTGGAATCCACCGGGTTTATGCAGTATTCGATGACCTTGCCAAGCTCCTCTTCTGTTATATCTCCGTAAAGGGCATAGACCCTGGCGAACTTGACAATGGGCTCTGCTTCAGGCTTTATTATCCTTATGCACTGGGCAGCGGAATCCGCCCTCTGGTCATACTGGCCGGGAAGATACTCGGATGCGAACACCTTGGCATCATCTCCTGCAGGCAGTTCCTCATGCCAGTGGTCATCCAACGCAGGCTCGGCAAAAACCGAAGATACGACCATTTCATATGTATTCTTGTCTATTCCCTGGATGTCATACCTGTTAATGAGCCGCAGAGAGGAAAGCCCTTCCATATGGAGATCCTGCTTCAGATCTTCCATGAGGGTCTTTGCTTCTGCGTCGAATCCGGGTTTTTTCTCCACATAGATCCTTCTTACCATT
Organism: Clostridiales bacterium; assembly: GCA_012515135.1. Lineage (GTDB taxonomy): Bacteria > Bacillota > Clostridia > Peptostreptococcales > Anaerovoracaceae > UBA1422. The sequence continues at coordinate 2,907 of JAAYYX010000050.1, forward strand.
TATCTTCCTTTCTGTATAAATGTTCGGCTTTTAGTGGGTTTTCTCCAGTATTTGGTCCATATTAACATAAAAACAGCCCGTTTTGGGCTGTTTATGAAAGTTTTTTAAATTATAGTTCGTGTATATTCGAACATTCTTCCGGTGTTTACCGCTCTTTGTCTGTATTTGTTACTTCATAAGCTCACACACGGAATTTGCAAAGGCAAATGGGTCTTCGATACTCATTCCCTCCATCAGAAGTGCCTGATCATAAAGAAGTTTTGTATATTCCCTGACTTTTTCTTTGCCTTTTTCATCCCCCGCCTCAAATGCCTTGGAAAGGGCCTTCATTATTTTGTGATCTGAGTTTATTTCCAATACCCTTTCGGCTTTCATTCCGTTACCGTCTGCCATGGGCATCTGATTGAGTACCTTTTCCATTTCCAGGGAAAGTCCTCCCTTGGCAGTTATGCATACCGGATGGCTTTTGAGTCTCTGAGAAAGCTTCACTTCGGAGACCTTTCCTTCCAGGCTTTCCTTCATGAACCCAAGAAGTTCTTTGTTTTCCTTTTCTTTTTCTTCCGCCGCCTTCTTCTCTTCTTCAGTCTGTTCCAGCTCAAAATCCTCTGCGCTGACTGATTTGAATTCCTTGCCCTCGTAGCTCTGCATTATCTGTATGACAAATTCGTCAACATCCTCCGTCAGATAAAAGATCTCATATCCCTTGTCCTTCAGAAGTTCTGTCTGGGGCATCCTGTCTATCTTGTCAGCACTTTCTCCGGAAGCATAGTATATATATTTCTGTTCTTCGGGCATCCTTGCCACATACTCGGCGAAGGTCACCGGTTTCTTTTCTGTGGAAGACCAGAACATGACCAGATCCTGTAATGCTTCTTTGTTCATGCCGAAGTTCTCATATATGCCGTATTTCAGCTGCAGGCCGAAGGCTTTGAAAAACTTTTCGTAATTTTCTCTGTCGTATTTCTGCATGGCAATAAGCTCGTTTTTTATCTTTTTTTCAAGTCTCCCTCCGATGGCTTTTAGCTGTCTGTCATGCTGCAGCATCTCTCTTGAGATATTCAGAGAAAGATCCTGGGAGTCCACCACGCCGCTGATGAAGTTGAAATAATCCGGCAGCAGGTCGGCGCATTTGTCCATTATCATTACTCCGGAAGAATAAAGTTGCAGCCCCTTTTCGTAATCCTTTGTATAATAGTTATAGGGTGCATGAGCCGGCAAAAAGAGCAGCGCACTGTAGCTTGTCACCCCTTCCACACTGGAATGGATCACTTTCAGAGGGTCCACATAATCGTGGAACTTCTGCTTGTAAAAATCGTTATAATCTTCTTTCTTGAGTTTGCTTTTCTGCTGTTTCCATATGGGCACCATGCTGTTTAGTATCTTTATCTCTCCGC
>JAAYYX010000256.1 GCA_012515135.1 Clostridiales bacterium
GAAAAAGAGAAAAAACATCCGGAGGAGAAAATGGATATTTTAAAAGAAAGCAGGACTATCTACCTGGCCGGAGGATGTTTCTGGGGCATGGAAAAATTGTTCCATTCCCTGCCGGGCGTTACCGATGCGGTAAGCGGATATGTCAACGGAAAAAAAGATATCCTGCCCGATTACAGTTCCGTTTGCACGGGTCAAACCGGTTATCGGGAAGCTGTTCGTGTTTCCTATGATCCAAAAAAAATAAGTTTGGAAGCTCTTCTTTTTGCATACTACTATGTGATAGATCCCCGGGCAAAGGATGGCCAGGGCAACGATAAGGGAAGCCAGTACAGGGCGGGTATCTACTATGATGATGAGGATTCCGGCGAAACAGTAACAAGGATAAGCGATATAGTCAAAAAACGTACAGATAAGTTCTATGTGGAGGTAAAGCCCCTGGAAAACTTTTATGAGGCTGAAGAATATCATCAGGATTACCTGGATAAAAATCCGGGAGGTTATTGTCATGTGAGCCCTTCTGAGATAAACGAGATATTAAAGATCATAGATGTGACACAGAACTCCGCCACTGAAAGGCCCTTTGACAATCTTTACTGGAAAAATCATGAAAAAGGTATATATGTGGATATCCTAACGGGACAACCTCTTTTTACATCCACAGATAAATACGACAGTTCCTGCGGATGGCCAAGTTTTTCAAAACCCATAAACGAAAAGGCCCTTGTTGAAAAAAAAGATAATTCTCTGGGCATGGAAAGAACAGAAGTGAAAAGCAGCCAAGGAGATTCCCATCTGGGACATGTTTTCACCGGAGACAGTGAGTCCCCCAGCGGAACAAGATACTGCATCAACAGCGCATCTTTGAGGTTCATTCCCTATGAAGCCATGGAAAAAGAAGGGTATGGGCACCTGAAGGCATCAGTCAGGTAATATTTTTTTAAAAATGAGGTTTACTGATTTGATTTGATATCAAAGTATAACTTGACTGTATTATAAAATAATATATAATTTCACTACACCTAAATAGTGAAAGCAAAACAAACGATTCAAAAAAATAATGATAACTATAATGATAATTACAATGAAAGGTAGGAACAAAAAATGGACAGATTAAAAGATAAAGTTGCCATCATAACAGGAGCCACTTCAGGCATGGGAAGAGATACAGCTTATGTATTTGCCGAGGAAGGCGCAAAAGTAATGATCACAGGCAGGAATGAAGAAAGAGCCAGGGAAGTCGTTGAAAACATCAAAAAGAACGGCGGAGAAGCATCTTACGTTATTGCAGACATCGCAGACAGAGCATCTCTTGATAAGATCGTTGATGATACCGTTGCAAAATACGGTACTATCGATATCCTCTACAACAATGCGGGTGTTCTCAGCATACAGAGCTCGATGGATGTATCTTTGGAGGAATGGGACAAGGTAATGCAGGTAAACTTCACTTCAGCTCTGATGCTTGCAAAAAAAGTGGCTCCCATAATGAAGGCCAAAGGTAAAGGATATATCATAAACACCGGCTCCGTAGCCGGCACATCTGCCAGATGGGGTGCCGCTGCTTACTGCACATCCAAACATGCCATGAACGGACTGACAAAGGCCCTTGCCAGAGAACTGGGCCCGGAAATAAGGGTAAATGCCATACTGCCGGGAGCCATCGTAACTGCCATGCTTGACAGCGTAGGCGGAGAGGATGCAGTTTCCGGCATGAAAGAAATGTCTCCTCTTAAGCGCGCAGGTCAGGGAAGAGAAATCGGAACTGCAGCTTTGTTTTTCGCCACGGAAGATTCTTCTTTCGTAACGGGACAGCTGCTGCGTGTTGACGGCGGTGTAGACTGCTAGTCAAATCGTATGTCAAAAGCATCCGCCGTCAAATGCGGGTGCTTTTTTATTTTGCCCTGTTGTAAAGGCCTGCTGTCATGTTATAATTACCTTATATTTATCATAACAGGAGCAATTTCATGATAAAAAAACTTTTGAAAACTTCATTAGCATTTATTATGAGCGTTTTCATGATGATGGCCATTACACCTTTAATTCCTTCAGCGTTTGCTGATGAGATCCCCGGTCCTTTGGATGAACAGGAGCAGACAGTACCGGCGGTGCCTCAGATTTCCGGTGTGACATGTCTTTCTGACGGAACTGTAAGGGTCTTCTGGGATGCAGCAGAAAACGCAGAAAGTTACCAAGTCTACCGAAGCAGCAGTGCGTCAGGGAGCTTCGTTCCTGTGGCAGAGACACCGGATACCTTATATACTGACAGATATGCAAAGGTAAACATGAATTATTACTACAAAGTCTGCAGCATCAGAACGGTCCAGACTGAAGAAGGCGAGATCACATTGAAGAGTGATTTATGTGCTGCCAGAGCCTCCGGCCCTGTGAAACTTCAGTATGTAAGGTTGGAGAACATCTATAAGGCTGTATATAATAGATTCAAGCTTAAATGGAGCAAATCACCCCAGGCTACCGGCTACTATGTTTACCGGCAAAGCCCGGGTGCAGCCTTCAAAAAAATAGCAACCATCAAAACAGTTTCCGGTCTGACTTACACAGATAAATCCTTCTTATGTAATACAAGGTACACTTATAAAATAATAGCCTATTACTCAAAAGGCAACACCCTGGTAAAGAGTTCTGCCAGTAATTCTCTTTCTCAAAAATCCAAGTATGTGGGAAAACAGACTTTGAACAAATGCATATATTACTTCGGCAAAGATTATAAATGTTACCGAAAGGTCAACGGCAGGAAAAAGATGATATGTCTCACCTATGATGACGGTCCTGCCGC
>JAAYYX010000051.1 GCA_012515135.1 Clostridiales bacterium
CATCGTATCACATTAGTCAGTTTTTCCGGTAATTCCAGATTCTTCTTTTCATGTAATTTTCCGTTTTCTACTATATTGATGGTTATGTTGGGATCTATGTATCCCAGCATATCCATGTCAAGGGTGATCATTTCATCTATTTTTATTATATCTTTCCTTCCGTATTTTGTACTGCGGGCATTCTGAACTATTGCCACGCTGCATTTCATTTTTTCCAGATGGAGCAGTCTGTATATATCCATTCCCCTGCCCGCTTTTATATGATCCAGCACTATACCTTTTTTTATTCCGTCTACATTCATCTCCTCATCTCCTTCTCAAGACCCAGCAATGTCATGATAAGTGCCATCCTTATATATTTCCCGCAAAGAGCCTGCCTGAAATAGCAGGCCCTGGGGTCATCATCCACAACCACTGATATTTCATTGACCCTGGGCAGGGGATGCATTATGCAAAGATCCGGTTTCGCCGGTATTAGTTTTTCTGCATCGAGTATATAAGTATCTTTCAATCTTGCGTAGTCCTCTTCATTAAAAAACCTTTCCCGCTGCACCCGGGTCATATAAAGTACATCCAGGTCCTCCATTACTTCCTCCATCTTTCTGACTTCCCTCCATGAGCAGCCGGACTTATCCAGTATCATCCTTATGTAGTCGGGAGCTCTAAGCTCCTCCGGTGAAATAAGAATAAATTCATTCCCCGGATATTCGGACATGGCTTCTATCAGAGAATGTACAGTTCTTCCAAAACAGAGATCCCCGCATAATCCTATTACCATACTTCCCAGTCTTCCCTTTTCTGTCTTTATCGTCAGAAGATCCGTAAGTGTCTGAGTGGGATGAAAATGACCGCCGTCCCCGGCATTTATCACCGGCACTTCCGTCCTAGTGCAGGCAGCCTTGGGGGCTCCCTCCTTTGGATGTCTCATGGCTATTATGTCCGCATAAAAACTGACAGTTCTCACTGTATCACTTACACTTTCTCCCTTTGCCGCAGAGCTGGAATCCGCCGATGAAAACCCGAGAACATTACCTCCCAGTTCTATCATGGCTGCTTCAAAGCTGAGCCTTGTCCTGGTGCTGGATTCAAAGAAAAGCGTCGCGAGTTTTTTGCCGCGGCAGACATCTTTATACTCCCCGGGGCACTCCATTATCCTTTGGCCCAGGGCAAGCATCTCTTCCAGGTCTTTCCGGGTAATATCCCTGATGCTTATCAGATTCCTTGTTTTTTTATTCATCCTTCGCTCCTTTCGTAAGGCCTTGGTCAGAAGGGCAATCTCTGAATCTTATGATCTCCATTGCCTCTTTTGCAGATATATATCCTCTCTCTTTTGCTGTTTTGACCAGGGAATCAAGATCGCAGAGACTTATGTTCACCAAGTCATTTTCCTTTAGCTTTTCTTCGGCCTTTTTCATTCCGTATGTGAATATGCTTACAATGCCCAATACCTTTATTCCCGCCTCTCTCAAAGCCCCGGCAGTATCAACGGCGGATCCCCCGGTGGAAATGAGGTCCTCCACTATCACCGCTTTCTGCCCGGCTTCTGTTTTGCCCTCTATCCTGGCTGTCCTTCCGTGAGTCTTGGCGGAGCTCCTTACATATCCCGCCGGAAGATCCAGTATATGCGCCGCCAACGCCGCGTGGGCTATCCCCGCAGTACTGGTCCCCATTATGATCCGGCATTCGGGGAAATTCTGTTTGATACACTCTGCCAGAGCATTTTCGATAATTGTTCTGGTCCCGGGAAAAGACAGTATGATCCTGTTGTCACAGTATATGGGACTTTTTATACCGCTGGCCCATATGAACGGCTCTTTCGGCCTCAAAAAAACCGCCCCGATAGAAAGCAGCTCTTCCGCGATTTTCTCCATTTTATTCATCCCCTTTCCTGATTTTCATTCTTTGTCCCTTTTCAAATTCTTCTATACATCTTTTATATGCCTTCACCGGGTCTTCTGCTTTGGTTACGGCTCTTCCAACAACTATGTGATCTGTCCCTGCTTTTCCACCGTCAATGGGGGAGGATACCCTTTTCTGATCATCTGTTTCGGTATCGCAAAAACGTATACCCGGGCTCACCGTGAGAAAATCTGTGCCGCATTCTCTGTGTATCCTTTCTGCCTCCCAAACAGAACAGACGACTCCGCTGAGTCCCGCATTTTTTGCAGCTATGGCATAGTGGATCACCGTATCTTCCATTGATGCATTTATAAGAAGATCTTCTTTCAGCATTCTGATTCCGGTGGAAGTCAGCTGGGTAACAGCTATGACTTTCGGTACTCCAAATGGTCCCGAGGAAAATCCTCTCATGGCAGACCCCATCATTTCCCTGCCGCCTGCCGCATGGATGCTGCACATATCTATATCGAGTTCTGCCAGGGCCTCCGTGGCTTTTTCCACAGTATTGGGGATATCATGAAGCTTTAGATCCAAAAAAACTCTGTGCCCTCTTTTCTTTATTTCCCTCACTATATCCGGTCCCTCAGAGTAAAAAAGCTGCATGCCTATTTTCACATATGGCTTTTCTTCTCTGAATCTGTCGAGGAAAAGAAAAGTTTCTTCTTTTCCTTTCATATCAAGTGCTATTATTACTGTTTTTTCCATGCTGCACCTCTTATTTCATCCAGATCGTTTATCCCCGATCTTTCCATCAGCGCCGGCAGCTCCTCTATGATTTTCCTGCATACCCATGGATCGATCAGATTGGCCGTGCCTATCTGGACCGCATGGGCTCCGGCCATTATCATTTCCAGAACTTCCGATGCTCTGCTTATTCCCCCTATTCCCATTACCGGTATGTTCACAGCTTTTGCCGTATCGTGGACCATTTTCAGGGCTATCGGAAATATTGCCGGGCCTGACAGCCCGCCGCTTTTATTGGCCAGTACCGGTTTTCTTGTTTTGATATCCACCCTCATTCCCGCAAGCGTATTTATCAGACTGAGTCCGTCCGCTCCTGCTTTTTCGCAGGCCTTTGCTATGGCCGCTATATCCGTCACATTGGGACTGAGCTTCATATAAACGGGCTTTTTTGAAACTGCTTTCACGGCTTTGGTCACTTCTCCGGCTGCCTCAGGGGATGTTCCGAAAGCCATGCCCCCTCCGGATACATTGGGACAACTGATATTGACTTCTATGATCCCCACTTTATCCGACCTGCTTATTTTTTCAGCACAAAGGGCATATTCTTCAATGCTGAAGCCGCACACATTGGCTATTACCTTTTTAGTGAAAACCTCTGATAATGCAGGGATTTCATCATTTATCACAGCATCGACTCCCGGGTTTTGAAGACCGACGGAATTGAGTATTCCTCTTTCACATTCAGCGATCCTGGGCCCCTCATTTCCGTATCTTCGCTTCATGGTTGTTCCTTTTAATGCTATGGAACCCAGTATATTTATGTCGTAAAGTTCAGCAAATTCTCTGCCGTAACCGAAAGTGCCGC
>JAAYYX010000257.1 GCA_012515135.1 Clostridiales bacterium
GCAAGAGGCTTTGACATACCGCCTTTTTACGGGCTTGCCCTTGATGATGAATCGGCAGACATGGATAGGATAATAACGGATTTCAGAGAATTTATAAAGGAAATAAGCGGTTAAAAAAATATTCAGTTTGAACAAAACGGACACATAAGCATGTGCCCGTTTTTATTATATGAAGATTTATAATACTATCAGCGGATAAATCTGCTGCGCAGTTTTTTTGCCAGGGTGTTTTCTTTTTTTCCGTGTTCTGCTTTTTCGCTGTGTTCTACATTCTTTTCAGCGGTTTCTGTGGGTTTCTCTTCTCTTGCCTTTTCTTCCCTGATTTTTTCTTCTCTTGCTTTTTCTTTACCTTCCTTGGCCTCCTTACGGATCTCCTTGCGTGCCTCTTTTTTGACTTCCTTTGCATCTTTTCTTTCTGAAATGGGGATATAACTTTTATGTCCTTCCACATTGACGTAAGCGGGGCGCATAAGACGCTTACCTGCTATCAGTTCTTCCATCCTGTGGGCAGACCAGCCGGAAAGTCTGGCTGTGGCAAAAAGAGGCGTGGCTATATCGATGGGTATATCAAGGGCGTTGTAAACAAAGCCCGAATATAGATCCACATTGGCCGATATGGCTTTTTCATTGCCGGTTACTTCTGCAAAAAGCTTTGGAGCAGTAGATTCTATGTGCTCAAAAAGCTCAAATTCATCAAGTATACCTTTATTTGCAGCCAGTTCCTTTGCCATCTTCTTGAGCAGTACAGCTCTTGGATCGGAAAGGGTGTATATGGCATGGCCCATACCGTAGACAAGACCGCTTCCGTCATTGGCCTGTCCGCGGAGAACTCTTAGAAGATATGCATCCACGTCTTTTTTGTTTGTGATATCCTTGACGTGTTTCTTAAGGTCATCGATCATGCTTATTACGGCTATGTTGGCACCGCCGTGTCGGGGACCTTTTAGAGAACCTATGGCGGCGGAAATGGCGGCATATGTATCGGTACCGGAAGAAGAAACAAGGTGTGTGGTGAAAGATGAATTGTTTCCTCCTCCATGCTCGGCATGGAGCATAAGAGAAAGATCCAGTATTTTGGCTTCCAGCTCTGTATACTCTCCCATGGGCCTTATCATACGCAGGATATTTTCTGCTGTTGAAAGTTCCGGCAGAGGATTATGCAGATGAAGACTGGCTTTGTCAAAGAAAGAGGCCTTTGCCTGGTAAGCATATGATATCAGAGTCGGAAAATAACCCATAAGGTCTATGGACTGTCTCAAAACATTCATTACAGAAGTATCATCGGGGTTCTCATCATAACAGTAAAGAGCCAGCACGCTTCTGGCCAGCTTGTTCATTATACTTCTGGAAGGCGTATTAAGTATCATATCTCGCGCGAAGCCCTGGGGCAGGTCGCGTTTTTCTGAAAGCAAACTTGTGAATTCAGACAGCTCTTTCTTAGAGGGCAGCTGACCAAAAAGCAGCAAATAAGTTACTTCTTCAAAACCAAACCTGTTTTCATCAAGACAGTTTGCCACCAGATCTTCTATATCATACCCTCTGTAATACAGTTTGCCTTCTAAAGGTATTTTGTTTTTTTCTTCATCGATACGGTATCCGACAACTTCGCTTATTTTGGTAAGACCGACTATAACGCCGGTACCGTTGGCATTCCTCAATCCTCGTTTAACGTTGTATTTAGTGTATAAATCAGCGGCGATCTCATTTTTGACCGCTAATTCTTTTGACATTTTTTCTAAATAAGATTTTGGGATACCCGAAGCCGTTTTTTTGCCGGCTGTTATTTTTCTTCCAAAGTTCAACATATCTTCCCCTCCTAACTTCCGGTTTCCTGTGCAATGGTAGCATTATACCATAATAAAGCGATACATAGCAATAAAGTTATATTAAATATATTCCGCATAATATAAAAAAGAAAAACACGACGAAAAAACCGAACATCTGTTTGCAATGAACCTTTCAATGTGTTATAATAAACGCTGTAAATTCTGAAAAGAAACAAAAGGAAAACATATAAATGTCGGATTTCAAAGTAGTATCTGATTTCAAAATGACAGGAGATCAGCCCGAGGCCGTAAACAAACTGGCCCGGGGTATTTTTGACGGCAAAAAGCACCAGAC
>JAAYYX010000258.1 GCA_012515135.1 Clostridiales bacterium
AAAGTTCACCGTTACTGTAGGGTATAAGAAGAGAAACATCTATCCTGTCTGCGAATATCCTGCTTTGTATCATTTTCATCAGTGTTTCCATATTGTCTCCGGTCTCTGCGGACACGGCAACAGAACAGCTGCCGTAAACAGGTATCTCATTTTCCGGAACCATATCAGCTTTATTATAGACTGTTATTTTTTCTTTATTTCCCGCTCCTATCTCTTCCAGCACTTTTTTTGTTACTTCATTGTGAAAATCCTGATCCTGGCATGTGAGATCCGTGACCTGAAGAAGAAGATCCGCATGTGCCGCTTCTTCCAAAGTGGCTTTGAAGGCATCGAGAAACATATGGGGGAGTTCACTTACGAACCCTACTGTATCCACCAGGATAAAGGTTTTGCCGTCTTTTAGCTTTATGCTTCTGTGCTGTGTGTCAAGGCTGGCAAAAAGCATATCTTCAGAGGCAACCGACTTTTCTTCTTTCTCGGTCATCTCAAGCATCCTGTTCATAAGTGCGGATTTGCCGGAGTTTGTATAGCCCACCAGGGCAACTACCGGTATCCGGGATCTTTTCCTTTTTGAATTCTGAGCCTCTCTGCTTGTTTTGATATGTATCAGTTCTTTTTTTATATCATTTATCCTTTTGTTGATATGCCTTCGATCTGTTTCAAGTTTCTTTTCTCCCGGTCCTCTGGTGCCTATGCCGCCACCCAGTCTTGAAAGGGATTTCCCGAATCCCGTTAATCTGGGCAGTCTGTATTTGAGCTGCGCCAGTTCCACCTGAAGCCGGCCTTCCTTAGAAAGGGCTCGCATGGCGAATATATCGAGAATAAGTATGGTCCTGTCTATGACTCTTCTGTCCAAAGCATTCTCCAGATTGCGTATCTGTGCTCCGTTAAGTTCTTCATTGAATATGACAGTGTCCAGCTCCATGCTTTCGCATATTTCAGCCAGTTCAAGGACCTTACCGGCTCCTATCAGCGTTGCCGGATTCATTTTTTCTGTTTTTTGTATCATCTGTCCTGCAACATGGGCTCCGGCGGCTTCTGCCAAGCCGGCCAACTCTTCCATGGAATAGGATATATCCCTGTTTTTTTGTATGCCTACTATGGCTGCCCTGCACTCTTGACTGCTTATTATTTTGTTTTCATCATCTATTCTGAACATATACTGATTTTAACATAAAAAAACGCCCCGGACAAAAGTCCGGAGCATTTTTGTTTTTAATTGTTTAATTTTTCCAGCTGCTGATAAAATTTACGGTTGAGTACTTTTATGTGAGTTCCCTTCATTCCCAGGGATTTTGACTCTATTATTCCTGCGCTTTCCAGTTTTCTCAAGGCGTTTACAATGACTGATCTTGTTATTCTGGAACGATCTGCGATCTTGCTGGCAACGAGTATACCTTCTCCGTTTTTAAGCTCCTCAAAAATCTTCTGTACCGCTTCACTCTCCGAATATGAAAGGGTGCTTATGGCCATTTTTACGATCTCTTCATTTCGTTCTTCTTCTTCATTCTCCAGGGCCTTTCTTCTATTGATCTCAAGTCCCACCACCGTTGCACCGAACTCTCCCAGTACCAGATCTTCATCACTGAATTCAGGAGAATATCTTGTAAGGACCAGTGTCCCCAATCTTTCTTCTCCTCCGATCATAGGAATGAATGTGTGGTATTTTTCTTGAGTATTATAATCATACTTGAATATTTTAAGTACTTCATCTCCCCTTAGATTGGCTTCGGTCTTTACTATCTCCATCATTGCTTCTGTATATTCATTGGGAAGCTTCTCTATGCCCGTCTCCGGATCCTCTATGGTAGAGCTGTCCGCTTCTATTTTATAATGAACGCCTATTATCTTGCCTCTGGCATTCACAAGGTAGACATTGGCATCAGAAAGATCACTTAATATCTCGCACAATTCACCGAATGAAAACTTGCCTTTTGGTGCTTCCTGAAGGACCCAGTTGAGCTTACGTACTTTTGTTAATATCTCGTTTTCCATTTTATGACACTCCTGTTATTTTTATATAAATATTTTTAACCACTTATACATTATATATACTTCAGGAAGTCGTTGCAACTGATTTTTTTGAATTTTTATAACATTTCAACAATTACAGTATGTACCTGTCCAGATCTTCCGGATGTATCTTTTCAATGAATTTCTCTTTTACATACTCGGCATCTATCACGATTTTTTCTTCTTCCATCTCGGGGATGTTGAATGAAATATCTTCAAGAAGCTTCTCAAGTATGGTATGAAGCCTTCTTGCACCTATGTTCTCCGTCTGTTCATTCATAAGAAAAGCCATATGTGCGATCTCTTTTATTGCATCATCGGAAAATTCGATCTTTATTCCTTCTGTTTCAAGAAGGGCCTTATGCTGTTTTGTAAGGGCATTTTCGGGTATTGTGAGGATCTTAAGAAGAGTTTCTTCTGTAAGATTCTCCAACTCCACTCTTATGGGGAAACGTCCCTGCAACTCAGGAATAAGATCAGTTGGTTTTGCCGTATGGAAAGCGCCTGATCCTATGAAAAGAACATGATCTGTCTTTACCGGACCGTATTTTGTATTTACCACACTGCCTTCAACTATGGGCAGAATATCTCTTTGTACTCCCTCTCTGGAAACGTCTGCTCCGGATCTGTAACTTGAACCTGAGGCTATTTTGTCTATTTCATCGATAAAAACTATGCCGTTCTGTTCAGCGCTTTCGAGGGCCTCTTCAGTGACCTGATCCATGTCGATTAGGTTCTGGGCTTCTTCTTCTCTTAATATCTTTCGGGCATCCTTGACCTTTACTTTCTTTGTTTTTTTCTTTTGGGGCATCATATCTCCGAAAATATTGCCGATGGCTATACTCATGCCTTCCTGGCTCATATCAAGCTGATTGCCCTTGGGGACATCGTTGACCTGTATTTCTATATACTGTTCTTCCAGTTTTCCGTCCTTAAGCTGCTGCCTGACCTGCTCTCTGGCCATTTCAATGTCCTGAGCCGTACTTTTGTTTTCTTCATCACCTTTTTTTGTCTGCTGTTCTTCATACTGCTGCTTCTGGCTCTGATACCCTCCGCTGTTCAATATGAAATCAAAAGGACCTCCGGCTCCCTGGGTCTTTCCGCTTTTTTTGTTTCCGGGGATTATAGCTTCTATTATCTTTTCTTCCGCCATTTCTTCTGCGATGGCATATTTTTCTTCAAGCCGGTTTTGTTTCGTTATCCTTATGGATGCCTCAACAAGATCTCTTATCATAGAATCAACATCACGGCCCACATAACCCACCTCGGTAAATTTGGTCGCTTCCACCTTCACGAAGGGGGCATCCATCAGTTTGGCAAGTCTTCTTGCTATTTCAGTTTTACCGCATCCGGTGGGTCCCATCATAAGTATATTCTTGGGAGTGATCTCTTCCATAAGTTCTTCCGGCAGAAGGCTCCTTCTGTATCTGTTCCTAAGGGCGATAGCCACAGATTTTTTTGCTTCATCCTGTCCTATTATATATTTGTCAAGTTCCGCAACGATCTCCTTGGGAGTCATGTAGTATAATTTGTTTCCCATTTGTGTCCTCCTTACAGTTTCTCGACTGTTATATTATCATTGGTGTATACGCAAATAGAAGAGGCTATCCTTAAGGATTCTTTTACGATCTCTTCAGCATTTTTTTCAGTGTGATTAAAAAGAGCATTTGCTGCCGCATAGGCATAATTCCCGCCTGAACCTATGGCAATGAAGTCCTGATCCGGTTCTATGACTTCTCCGTTTCCTGATATCAAAAGCATGGCTTCTTTATCTGCAACTATCATCAGTGCCTCAAGATTTCTCATCATCTTGTCCGTACGCCACAGCTGAGCCAGCGCCACAGCTGCGCGCTTAAGGTTACCTCCGTGCTCTTCAAGTTTCTCTTCGAATTTTTCCCTTAAGGAAAAAGCATCGGCCACGGAACCGGCAAAGCCCACAAGAACAGAGTTTTTATATATTTTCTGTACTTTTTTTGCTCCCATTTTCATGACAGCTGTTTCTCCCATGGTGACCTGACCATCGCCTCCGATACATATATCGTCCTTGTCTCTTCTTACTGCAACAATGGTTGTTGCACGGAATTCTACCATTATATAACACCTCCATACTACTCTTTGTAGTCGCATTCACTGTTTGAACAAGCATATTTTGGATCCCTGCTTTTCTTTTCCACCAGATATGCCCCGCATTTCGGGCATTTTTTTTCTATGGGCTTATTCCAGTATAATTCATTGCAATTGGGATATCCACTGCATCCGTAAAAAATTTTGCCTTTTTTGCTTTTTCTCTGGACTATATCCTTTCCGCACCTGGAACATGGGACTCCTGTGGTCTTTAGTATCTGTTTTGTGTTTTTGCATTCCGGATATCCGCTGCAGGCCATAAAATCACCGAACCTTCCATGCTTTATGACCATATGCCTGCCGCATTTTTCACAGACCTCATCGGTTTTTATATCTTCTATTTTGACTTTTTCAATATTATTATCTGCATGTTCCAGATCTTTTTTGAAGTCCGCATAAAACTCTCTTATGATTTCTTTCCAGTCGGTATCTCTTACTTCCACATCATCTAAACGGTCTTCCATTTCCGCAGTAAAATTCAAGTCGACTATATTTTTGAAATACTCATTCATCATCTGATTGACCAGTTCCCCCAGATCAGTCGGAACAAGCATCTTCTTCTCTCTTATTATATATTTTCTTTCTGTAAGGGTCCCTATTATGGGGGCATAGGTGCTGGGCCTTCCTATGTTTCTTTCTTCCAACTCCTTCACAAGCGATGCCTCTGTGAATCTGGCCGGCGGCTGTGTGAAATTCTGATCCGCCAGTATATCTTCCGCATCAAGGGTTTCGCCCTTTTCTAAATAAGGAAGCATTTTTTCATCTTCCTTTCCGGGAGAATACACTTTCAGGAATCCGTCGAATTTGAGTTTGGACCCTGTGGCCCTGAACATATATCCGCTGTTTTCTATGTCCGCAGAAACTCCCGAATAAACAGCCGGCTTCATCTGGCTTGCCACGAATCTGCTCCATATAAGTCTGTAAAGATTGTACTGATCCCTGTTTAGGGAATCCTTGATTTGTTCCGGATCCAGCTCTATGCTGCTTGGCCTTATGGCTTCATGAGCATCCTGGACTTCTTTTTTCTTGTTTGAAAAAAAGTTGTCTGAATGATATCCCGTTCCGAATCTTTCATTTATATATGTTTTTGCCGCTTCTTTTGCTTCCTGGGATATTCGTACCGAATCTGTTCTTATATATGTGACCAGTCCTGCTGTCCCGTCGCCTTTTATCATTATTCCCTCATAAAGCTGCTGTGCGATCTGCATGGTTTTTTTTGCCGTAAAGTTTAATTTTGCCGATGCTTCCTGCTGAAGGCTGCTGGTGGTGAAGGGTGCATAGGG
>JAAYYX010000052.1 GCA_012515135.1 Clostridiales bacterium
ACAGAAATAAAAAGTATTATGCTTATGAGCAGAGAAAATACCGTTACCCGGTACTGTCTTGTATTTCTACTGTAATTTTTGATGGCAAGAGTTCCGTAAACCCCGAAAATATCAGAAACTATGCTGTATCCCTTTGTCTTTTTCCGGCTTATGCGAAAATCATATACCTGCCTTACTGTATTTATTATAGATGCCCTTGAAGCTCTAAAAGCAGGTATCATGGCAGAGATGAGCATAGTAGCCAAGGAAACCAGAAATGCCAGTATTATAGTTTTATAGGTAACAAAAAGTGTCATGCTGACACCGCTCAGCTCCAGATTCCCAACTCCGGAAAAAAGATTCTTTGCGGCAAAAAGAAATCCTCCCACTATGGCTATGCCTGCGATTATTCCGATGGGGATACCGATGCCTCCAATCAAAAGCGCTTCATAAAAAACGGATCTTCTCAACTGTTTCCTGGTTGCTCCTATTGCCATCAACAATGCGGTCTCTCTTTCTCTTTCACTGAGTGAGATAGAAAAAGTGTTATATATAAGGAATATGGAACCCAGCATTATGAGTACTATAAGAAATGCCGCAATACCAAAAAGCATTTCATTTATTGTTTCGTTTTTTCCTGCCCCAAGATATGTCAAAAGATCCTCGTTGTATGAGGTCTCTGTTTTTTCTCCTTTGATATTTTTTATGACTTTATAGATGTCGCCCGGGTCTTTGGTTTTGATGTATACGCCGTATTTTTCGACGGTTTTCTCCGGCGCAGTTATTGCCGTATACCCGGCAGCCTGATAAGGCTCTGTGGCAGGCCTTTCACATATGCCTACTATTTTGAATGTGCGCCTTTCTTCAAAGCTAAAATTTTCCTTCCCGGGAATATATTCTACATTCTGATATACCTGCTTTTTTTTCCTGCCGTTGATATACTCTCTCTCCCCCAGATCCAATGATATTTTCTGGCCGATCCCAATATCCTGCTCCCCGTCTGTTATCAAATGTTCCGGTATTACTATTTCCTTTGGATTTTTTGGTTTTCTGCCATGTATCATTTTTATCATTCCGGTATCGTACATGTCATCGTCAAAAGCCGCTACAAAGATATATGGTTTATATTTGTTGCCATGTTTATCAAGTTTTGAGTATCCCTTTATCTGATATGATGACGTTGCCGAAACCTTTGAGATTTTCTCTAAATTCTCCTTTCTGCTTTTATCAACAGGCTCAGCCATGCCGTACCAGTCTCCCTTTGTTGCAATGCTTCCCTCAACAAGGAAGTTTTGCAGACTACCGGCAAAGACGATCACTCCCGATATCATGGCAGCAGAAAGTATGACACCTGTTATTATGACCGCTGTCCTTGTCCTGTTTTTTTTAAGGGATTCTAAGGCGATCTTATGAAAGGGGTTCATCGTCCTGCCACCTCTTCGCGAAGTATTTTTCCGTCATCAAGAAAGATTATCCTTTCCGCCTGAAGTGCAATGTTTTCATCGTGGGTTATAAGAAAAAGAGTCTGTTTGTATTCTTTGTTGGATCTTTTGAGCAGCTCTACTATTTCCTGGCTGTTCTTGCTGTCCAGATTTCCCGTGGGTTCATCGGCCAAAACCAGGGCTGGGGCATTGATCAATGCTCTGCCGATCGATACTCTCTGCTGCTGTCCGCCTGAAAGCTGTCCCGGCAGGGCCTCCTGCCTGTCTTTCAGATCAAGTACTTCAAGAAGTTCTTCAAGGCGGCTTTCATTGACCTTTCTTCCATCCATCAGAAAAGGAAGGGATATGTTTTCTTTTACACTCAATATGGGTATCAGATTGTAAAATTGATATATAAGACCTATCTGCCTTCTTCTGAACACGGCCAGTTCTTCATCGTTTTGTTCATATATATCTTTGCCGTCCACAAAAACTCTGCCGGAAGTGGGTTTTTCCACGCCTCCCAACATGTGCAGCAATGTTGATTTGCCGGATCCGGAAGGTCCTACTATGGCTATGAACTCTCCTTTTTCCACCGAAAAAGAAACTTCATCAAGAGCCTTTACCCGGCTCTCTCCTTTTCCGTATATCTTTGTCAGGTTTTCAACGCGGAGTATCTCCATTTTCTCTTTTTCCCCCAAAAAACCGTTCTCTCAAACGGCGTTTGTTATTATATATTTCTTATGTGTTTTTGATGTGATATCACCATAACAATAATGTAAGCTTAAGGGTCTCTTATTTTATTTGTTTTTTTATTTGCTCCTCAAGGTTTTTCCCATATGGCAGATACCTGTGAAAAAACGGTTTTTTCATTTTCTGCATCGATAAAGCAGGTGCTTATCTCAGTTTTTTTATCGCTTAAGGCTCTGGCATAACACTGGCACTTTATAGTGGCTCCTTTTCTGCATTCTCTTTTGTATGCCGCTTTTATATCGATCAGACTATACTTTTCGTATATGTCATCGGGCACATCGTCAAGGGCCCATTCTATATAGACAGCATTGTTTACATGACCGTTTGTATCTGTATCTCTTCTTGTAACTTCTGTTTTTCTCTCCGTAACAAAATTTACATCCATGCAAACGGGCATATCAAATTTCTCCTCCGGTATTATAGGCTCAAGGGGTATGTGATATGCGTCAAAAAATCCCGGTTCCAGTTTTGAGGGTCTTCTCCTTTCTGTGTCCATAAGGGTCCATCTTGTCTCTGCGCATACAAGTTCTTCTCCCTTTTCTGTTTCCATCAGAAAACTCCTGTTGGCCTGGGCTCTTTTGTACGG
>JAAYYX010000053.1 GCA_012515135.1 Clostridiales bacterium
GAAAAGGTGGAGGGCATCATGCAACGGCATCAGCCATAAGAGCCGAAATGGGTATAGACCAAAGCGGATTTTTCGCCCTTGTGAGAGGTACGATCTTAAGATACAGTGCAGCAGAACTTGAACAAATCGCCTCGGCAGGAGAGGGACTTGGAAATAAGTTGAAACAAGAGATTAGAAAGACCAAAGACATTGAAGATCTGATCAAAAGTGTTAAATCGCGCAGATATACAGAAACACGGATACGTCGTCTGCTTACACAGACGCTTATTGGATTAAAAAAAAGGGATCTGATCGGAGCACCAGCTCTTTATGCCAGAGTTCTTGGATTGAATCAAAAGGGAGCAGAGCTGCTGCGTAATATAAAAAAGAAGGAATCCGCCAGGATTCCTGTCATTACAAATATAAATAAGGATGTTTTCGCGGCTGAAGACGAAAGATTCTCTCCCGGATCGCCTTTGCGTAAAAGTATTGATCGCGATATTCTTGCCAGTGATCTTTATAATCTGGCATTTGGCTTTGATTTGTATTCAAACAGCGATTATGTTGCCGGACCATATGTAAAAAAATAAAACCCGGGAGGGGAGTGTCGAAGCGTAGGGGCGAAAAAGCTTTAAATATCGCAAAACGCAGGAAGAGGCAGCGAAAAACCAGGAAAACGCAGAGAAAACGCAGGAAAGAGACAGATCCCTCAGAAAAAGTAGGATTACGCAGGAAGAGGCAGCGAAAATACTGCAACAAAATATAAAAAAAGAACGAAACCCCTTTTTTGGGTGAAAACACATCAAAAAAAGAGAGCAAATTTCAAATTTTAACCCTTTTTGCTGGAAAAAGTATAGGATAGGGTTAATTTTTTTGTATTTGGGACATTTTTCGCTATAAAAAAGAAAGAAAAAGGCCTTTATCATAAAAATATACGATATTTTAACATTTGCAAGGCCTTTTTCTTGGATTTGGGGTTAAAAAAGAGGAACTTTTAACCCTGGCGGGTTAAAAAATGAGTGTAAAGGGTTAAAAATCAAAAACAAGTCAAAAAACCACAATAAAACTACAGTTGACACCTTTGAAATAACATAATATTATATAAATTACATAATATGGAAGAAAATAACACAAACAATAGAAAAAACGCGCAACAACACGGAGAGCACAACGACGCAAACGAAACAAATGACGCACAACGACGGAAGCGAAACAAACGTAACATTAAACTTGCTATAACTTAGAATTGAAGGAGAAAGAGAAAATATAATGAACCGAACCCTGGAAACACTCAAAGCAGAGATCCATCTCTGTGAATCTGAACTTGACTGCATCAACAAAGAATTAAGAAAAGCGCCAAAAGGTTACATGGTGCGCCGGAAAATATCGAATAAATATTATTACTGTCAAAAGAAAAACGACGGAGATAAAGGAATAACAAATGAATCATCTATTATTAAGAAGTTGTGTCGCAAAAAATATCTTACCGAATTGAGGAAGATACTTAGGACAAATACCGAACTTCTTATTGATATCATGCCGATAATAGGCAAAGGCGATCCGGAAGAGATTATAGATAGCCTGCCAAACTTGTATCAGGATTTCCCTTTAGAGTTTTTTCTTGATACGGAGACCTTTGATGCATGGGAAAGGTTCGAATTCAAACAAAACAAAAAATATCCTGAAAACAGGATACATCCAACAAACAAAGGGATAATGGTCAGATCAAAGGGTGAGCAACTGATAGGTAATGCCCTTGAAGCAAGAAATATTCCTTATAGATATGAATGGGTACAGCAGATAGAGGGAAAAGAATTCAGTCCCGATTTTGCAGTAATGAGAAAAAGCGATGGCAAGGTTATATTTTGGGAGCATTTTGGCATGGTGAATGTTGAACATTATACAAGAACCATGGAATACAAGCTCAGTCATTACAGAACAGCAGGAATAAAATTGTGGGAAAATCTAATAATAACATTTGAAGATGAAAAGGGATCCGTTGACATATTGACAATCAACAAGTTGATAGAACTTTTTCTAACTTGAAACTTCAATTCGCACGACTAAAGGGGGAAATTCCTTGTTGCGATAAGGTCTATGCCGGGCAGCATGAAATCGGAACAAATCAAATCCCCGCATTTTACGGGCGGAGGCACAGTCATTTGCCGAAGTTTTTTTACCGCTTCCGGAAGCATTTCTTTTGGGATCGGGGTCTTGGTGCGGACGCTCACAAGTGCATCTTCATCCTTTATTTTTATTGAAGATGTGAGTATACGCTTCGGAGAGCGCATTTCCTCAAGAGCGTACTCGGCTCCCTTTGGGCATTTTCCGCCTTTTAAGTTTTCGTCTATTTCGCAACTGTTGGGACAAAGAATACATGTGATTGTATTTTTATGTGCATTTGCAATGGTTTCAAGTCTTTTGGAACGCAAAATTTCCATATTTTCAGCCCGGGCGTCGTCTGCTCTTGAAAGAGAATATCTTGAATTTGAAACCCCTTTTTGTAACCATTCAAAAACATCTTCAGCTACATTTTCCCCGCTTTGCGAAACATCATCCACCAATCCATGGACAAAGAGGGCATTCCCGCATAGAAAAATCCCATCTTTCCAAGAAGGAACAGTGGAAGGATCACCTGAAAAATCCCCGGAAATCTTGGAGGAAGGATCACCTGAAAA
>JAAYYX010000054.1 GCA_012515135.1 Clostridiales bacterium
GATCTGATAAGATTGAATCAGATATACGGTCGTGCATATTACACCCAGGACAACAACGTTGAGGTAATAACAGACGGCAAAGAAAAGATGAATCAGCTGCTTTGGGATATCGAGAATGCCAAAGAAAGCATAAACATAATGTATTTCATACTAAAAAGAGATAAGGTCGGAAGGGAATTTGTTGATACCCTTACCAGAAAAGCCGCGGAAGGAGTGAAAGTAAGACTACTGCTGGATGCCATGGGAAGCAGAAATATCAGTTATATTTTTCTCCATGAGTTCATAAATTCAGGAGGGGAGTATGCACTTTTCTTTCCCCCTAAATTGAAATTTATTAATATGAAACTAAATTACAGAAATCACCGAAAACTGGCAGTTATAGATGACACCATAGGATATATCGGAGGATTCAACATAGCCAAGGAATACCTGGGACTCAAAAAGAAGTTCGGATACTGGAGAGATACACACCTTCGCATAACCGGAGGCAGTGTGCAGGATATAAATGCCAGATTCCTGATGGACTGGAGATTGGCTTCAAAAGAAAAAAAAGTCGATGTTTCCAAAGTGTTTTTTGAACCCCCTATGATAGCCGGAGAAACGGGCATGCAGATCGTATCGGGAGGGCCCGACACGGAACATGATGAAATAAAGAGGGCTTTCATGAAAATGATAACCTCCGCCTCAAGAACCATAAATATCCAGACTCCCTATTTCGTTCCGGACGCCCCTGTGCTGGAATCCATCAAAATGGCAGCTCTTTCTGGGGTCGATGTGAAAATAATGATACCCTGCAAACCGGACCATGTTTTTGTATACTGGGCGACTTATTCTTATGTGGGAGAGCTTTTGAGGGACGGAGCAAGGGTATTCATATACGAAAACGGATTCCTGCATGCAAAAACCATGACTGTGGACGGAGAAGTGGCAACGGTGGGATCCACGAATTTTGACAGTCGCAGTTTCAAGCTCAACTTTGAATCAAATGCTTTTATTTACGATGCGGAAACCACCAGAAAGCTTGAAAAAATATTTCAGGATGACCTGGCAAACTGCAGGGAACTCACATATGAAGATTACCTAAAAAGATCCCCATGGATCAAGTTCAAGGAATCGATTTCAAGACTCCCTTCTGACTTGCTTTGATTTTGAAAAAAGGAGAAATAATTTGCGTAGTTTTTTTAATCCATGGACAATAGGCCTGCTTGTTATAATGGCTTTCTTTTCCCTGAGAAGCGGGACTTTTGATCATCCTATCGACTGGCTGATGAGCATCGTAATGATGCTCCCCGGAATAGTTATAGGGCTTTCTTTTCATGAGTATTCCCATGCCCTGGTGGCATATAAACTGGGAGATGATACACCTAAATTGCAGGGCAGAGTCACAATAAATCCGGCCGCCCACATGGATCCCCTTGGACTTATCGCCCTTATATTCGTACATTTCGGCTGGGGAAAACCTGTGCAGATAAACCCGGGAAATTTCAAAAAACCAAGACGGGATGAACTTCTGGTTTCTCTTTCGGGAGTTACGATGAATCTCTTTATAGCCGTGGTATTTACTTTTGTTTTGAAATTTTATGTAATGTCCACCGGTTACTCTTCTGTGTCAGCCGGCATGGGAGGGACAGTATGGATGATAATATTCTACATAATATACATCAATCTTATACTTATGGTATTCAATCTGTTGCCTATACCGCCTCTGGACGGTTTCAATATAATAACAGAAGTGTTCGGCCTCAAAAGAACAGACTTCTATTATAAAATATATGATAAGGGATTTATTATACTTATGATATTGATCGTCTTTGATTTTACCGGAAGGATAATGACTCCCTGTATCATGTTTTTTCTACGTCTTTTAAGCAACATAACTCCATTCTATTGATGAGATGATTTGCCCAAAGTCCATGCTTTGCAAAACAGTTTTGGTTTGTGAAAGTTTTGTGAAATTTACATATTTTCACATTTGCATCTTTTGGTGATGTTATAATTTATTGGCAAGAATATTAAAGGGGGAGACCGGAGCGGTAAAAAACCGAGAGGGTGGATTGGAATGAAAATCAGAGATAATAATATAAAAAGAATAATTATAAGTATTTTTACGGCGCTGTGCATGGCGGCGGCCATGATACCCGTTGATCTTTCATCAGTGAATGCCGAAGAAACAGATCCTGCCCTTCAGCAGGACACTCTTTATCAGGAAGAGCAAAACGACTATTCTTTAGCCGGCGAGGATGTGCCGGAGGCTGAGATAAACGGTATACAGTACAGCACTTTGCAGCAGGCTTTAGATGCCGTCAATGATGGGCAGAAGATAAAGATACTTGATAATATTGTGCAGGATAACCTTGTTATAAATAAACCCGGCATAAAATTTCTCGTTGACTTGAACGGCAAAAACATAACGGGTGTAACTGGACATGCGGCAGTAATCCTAGAGGCGGGGAGTGCAGGGTTTTATGACAGCACTTGCGAAGGGACTACCGGTACGAGCGGCACTATAACGGCGGCCGCAGGAGAGCAAGCTATATCAGCAACAAGCCCGGGTGAATTTTTAGATGCTTCAACAAAAAGTGGAGAGATCACCGGGCAGAGTGTTAGCTTCGGAGCCCGTCATTCATATGCGATCACGCCTTCGGTGGAGCCGGGTTCAAAAATAGGCGGCAGCATTACAATGCCCCTGACAGTTAAATACGGTGATAGTTTTACATATACTGCAACACCGAACAAAGGATATTCCATAAAACAAATACTGGTGAACGATATAAGCCGGGGAACTTCTAAAACCGGCACAGTAAACTGGATCACGGGGGCTGTAACAGTAAAAGCCGTATTCTACAGAAGCGGTCTTTTCATAATGCTGGATTCGGGCCATTATGAGGGATATAACAAAGGGTATAAAGGTACCGGTTATTACGAAGGCACAAGGATGTGGCAGCTTCATATCTATCTTAAAGAGGCCCTGGAAGCATATCCGGGCATCGTTGTGCATACCACAAGGACCACTAACAAGACCACATACAGCACCACTATACAAGCATATGAAAGGGGTACCATGGCAAAGAACCATGACCTTCTTTTGTCTCTGCATTCCAATGCGTCTTCATCCTCAGCCACCGATTATGTTATTTCCATATGCAGCACAAAGTCTTCTGTGAAAACAGTTTCTCAGGGACTGGGCCTTAAACTTGCCGAAGCTGTTAAAGCCACAATGGGAACCAACCAGGGGGCATGGGTATATACAAGAAAAAACAGCA
>JAAYYX010000259.1 GCA_012515135.1 Clostridiales bacterium
GCATAATGACGTCAATGAAGTGGGCTCCAGAGTTATTTTGAGAGACAGTGTGGCGGCATTCAAAAAAACGCTGATGGAAATGCTCAAAGAAAATCCATATGTCTTCGATAATATGGATATAAAAAAATCCTCCGATATTGAGGATATCGTTTTGACAAGTGCCACCGAACTGGAATTCTGGGTCAAAACTCCCGATGAGGAAGCAGATAGAGAGCAGCTGACAACTGCACAGATACTAAAAGAGCAATACTGGAAAAGGACAATAGGACCCGTAAGGACTGCCCTGGAAAAATCCATAATAGTACTTGATAAATACGGATTTGAGGTGGAAATGGGCCATAAGGAAGTCGGCGGAGTAAAGGCTAAAATGGGACACTCCGGACATTATGATCATGTTATGGAACAGTTGGAAGTTGACTGGAAGTATTCTACCGCCATGCAGGCTGCCGACAACGAGAACCAGGTCAAATATGTGATAAGGGATGTTTTTCGGATGTACGGTCTTGATGTGACCTTCACTGCAAAGCCCATGGAAGGCATTGCGGGCAGCGGAGAGCATACACATATCGGTGTGGCGGCAAAACTGAAAAACGGTAAAACCACCAACATGTTCAGCCCAAAGGACATGTCGAAAGACTTTTTGAGTCCTGTGGGCTTCGGAGCATTAATGGGGATATTAAAAAACTATGAAGTTATCAATCCCTTTGTTTCATCCAGCAATGATTCTCTTAACAGACTCAAACCCGGATATGAAGCCCCGGTATCTATAGTAACTTCCCTGGGTCATGAAGTCGACAAGCCATCCAGAAACAGGACAGTGCTTACCGGCCTTGTAAGAGACATCAACGATCCCCTGGCTACAAGATTTGAGCTTAGATCACCAAACCCCAAAAGCAATACCTATCTGGTGCTGGCCTCATCTTATATGGCCATGCTCGATGGGATCAAAGCTGCGCTGGAAAACAAAAAAACATCAAAAGATCTGGAAAACTCAATTTCCAAGAATTACGGACAAAGAGATTTTTACTTGGAAAAAGAAAGAGTATACAGAACAGAAAAAGATGTTTTTGATGAATATACCCCGAAAGAAAGAGATAAGTTTTTCGGGAAAGCCCCCCGTACTGTATGGGAGAATCTTTGTGCCTTTGAAGAGCATGAAGAAAAAACCAAGATATTTCGAAGAGAAAATGTAATGGATGATGCCATCTTGGGGTCATATAGAGAAGCGATCCTGGGACAATGGGCAACGGAGCTGCATAACAGGATCATACCAAATACAATGAATCTTATCAGATCCACTGTTAAATGCCATAATGAAACAGACAGCGTTGATTACGATGTGGCATACTGGGGAAGGATCAATAAGATAAGAAATGAGTTGGGCAGAGACACCCTTTCGGAGCAGTGTCTTCTTACCAAGATAGTCAACGCTCTAGAAAGAAAAAATTATAAAATCGCATCTTCACTGCAAATAAAAATGCAGAAAAGAGTTGAAGAACTGGTTGAATTATATACAATATACAAGAAAAATCTATTTTAATCTGTTTAAGGGCAGAAGCTTTGAACATCAAGGCAGAGCAGGGAGAAAAAAATGTTAGACATCAAAAGAATCAGAGAGGATTTTCAGGCAGTAAAAA
>JAAYYX010000260.1 GCA_012515135.1 Clostridiales bacterium
CTTTCCTTGCCCAAAGCCTGTTTTTCTATCTCCAGCTGCATTATCTTTCTGTTTATCTGATCCAGTTCTGAAGGCATACTGTCTATCTCTGTCCTGATCTTTGAAGCAGCTTCATCCATAAGGTCTATTGCCTTGTCGGGCAGGAATCTGTCGCTGATATATCTTTCAGAAAGAACTGCACAGGCAATGAGTGCATTGTCTGTTATTCTGACTCCGTGGTGTATCTCAAATCTTTCTTTCAGCCCTCTTAGTATTGATATGGTGTCTTCCACCGTGGGCTGATCAACCATTATCTTCTGAAAACGTCTCTCCAGAGCTGCATCTTTTTCTATGTATTTCCTGTACTCATCAAGGGTAGTCGCGCCTATGCAGTGGAGCTCTCCTCTTGCCAGTTTCGGTTTCAGAATATTGCCTGCATCCATGGAGCCTTCAGTTTTTCCTGCACCCACTATATTATGAAGCTCATCTATGAACAGTATGATCCTCCCTTCGTTTTTTTCTATTTCATTAAGAACTGCTTTCAGACGCTCTTCAAACTCTCCTCTGAATTTTGCTCCCGCGATAAGAGCTCCCATGTCAAGGGCATATATGGTTTTATCTTTTAGACCCTCCGGCACATCGCCTGCCAGTATCCTCTGAGCCAGTCCCTCGACGACGGCTGTTTTACCAACTCCGGGTTCTCCTATCAGTACAGGATTATTTTTTGTTCTTCTTGAAAGTATCTGTATGGTATGTCTGATCTCATCATCTCTGCCTATTACAGGGTCCAGCTTGCCGTCTCTTGCCATCTGGACCAGGTCCCTTCCGTATTTTTCCAGGGCTTCATACTGTTCTTCGGGATTCTGACTTGTGATTTTCTGATCTCCCCTTACCTTCATAAGAGCTTTTGTAAATTTCTCCTTTGTTATGCCGTATTTATTAAATACTCCTGCCGAGGGAGTACCTTTTTCATCCAGCAAGCCCATATAAATATGCTCCACACTTACAAATTCGTCTTTCTGATCCCTTGCTGCTTTTTCTGCATTCAAAAAAATTTTTTCGAATCTCCTTGTGGAATACATGTTATCTCCGCCTCCGGCCACCTTCGGCAGTTTTTCTATCTCACCCTGCAGATCACCGATGATTTTTCCCGCATCGGCTCCCATGTATTTTACCAGCTTGGTTATGAGCCCTTCATGCTGCAACATAAGCGCAAGATGAAGATGTTCGCCGTCAAGCTGCTGATGACTCTCCTGGATGGCGATATTCCGGCACTCCATTATTGCCTCCTGTGCCTTGTTTGTATATTTTTCCAGGTTCATGCTAACACCTCCTATATTTTCTTTCCCCATGGGACTTTTTTTTCTTACAATACTATTTTACCCCGCAGAAAACAAAAAGTAAACACTTTTTTAGCACTCTCTTTAAGAGAGTGCTGATAAATCTTCTGCTTACCTTTTCCCCTATGTCCATATCCCCGCATGATGCTCCACATAAACCGCCACATCATCAGGTTTCACAAAAAGAGACAGCCTTCATCCGGGCTGTCTCCATCAGATCTCTTTATGTTCTCTTATTTTGCCTTGGCACTGGCCACC
>JAAYYX010000055.1 GCA_012515135.1 Clostridiales bacterium
AATATATAAAGATGTTTATTTTCCATTTTCCGCTCCTTTCTTTCTAACGGCTTATTTTTCATTCAGATAAACAGCATTCAGATCAAGATTGTAATAGATGCTGTTATTGTCCGGTCCCGGATACCCTTCAATATATTGAAAAACCAAAAGCACGTCGATCTTATTTGTTTTGATCTCAAGGGACATGTCTTCCAAAGCCCCCCGGCCATCTTTGCTTCCTAAATTCTTTTTGACAGTCTCTTCCAGATAGGATGCCAGATTTTCTTTCATTAAGATATCGCCGTCAAGGGTGATCTTTAGGGTGGGGATACCATTATCGGCATTTATTATCCAGGATATATCATAGGTACCGTTTTCCCCTTTGATGGCAACCGTATTATCATCTTTTCCATCTTCCCTGCCGAAAACTGCTGACCACTGATAGTCCGAAATATCGATTGCCGAAGGAGACAGAGATATAAACCCCGTCGGACCATCGCCGCTGCCACCCGCATCATCCATATCAAGTGCCTGTGCGAAACCCAGTTTTTCCTTGAAAACATCGTTTTTCTCCAAATCCTTATCAAACCAGGACGGCAAACGGTCTTCAGGGAATCCGGCCAGGTATAATACGGCATCTGTTATATCTTCCCGTACGGATAGTTCCGGTTTTGATGTGGCAGGTACAAGCTCTTCGTCCTTGAGTATTTCTTCATCGCTCAAAAGTTTTTCCAGACGATCGGACTGATAACTGATAGTTGCAGGCTGATACCCTATAAATGGCAGCACAGAAACCACCGCAAGAGCACATATCAAATATATAACAGGAAAAAATGCTTTACTTTTTTTGATTATCAGCAAAATCGATGAAACGGTAGCTATGAGCCACAGTAGAATAAAGAAATATTCGCTGATCTTTAGCCCTGTATCACTGATGCTCTGAATGAGAGCCCAGGCTTCAAAAGCCAGGATCACCAGTGCTGCCATGGGATAAAAGCGACGATAGGATCTGGAAACCGCTCTGTCATGATCACTTACCATAACATAGAGCCACAAACCGCCTAAAGTGTAAGTCGCTGCGATCCCGAAAAGTTGTGTGAAGGAAATGCTCATTCCACCTATGATGGTTTTGACCGCCCACCCCAAAAGTACCATGGTGAGAGCGGCAAAAACAGGGATAAGAATATAATCAAAAAGGATCTCAATAAATCTTGGCTGTTTCTGAGCAGTTTCTCTGTGAGGATCATCACTGCCCTTTCGAAAATCCGGGAAATAGCCAAGGAAAATGGAAAAAGCTATAAAGGCTGAAACGATGCCGAAATGGGCATAGAGAGTTTCTCCCAGTTCCGGAAAAATCAAAGCCTGAAGAGCTCTTGCTATAAGCGTTGCCCCTGCCATTATAACTCCCCCGTAAAGCAAAGAAATGAAGAAAGATTTGTGAGTCATAAAAAATGCTCCGGGGAAATCATATTTCTCTTTTGTGTGAGAGGCCAACACTATAAATACCAGGACGCTGACCACCATGGCCACGATCATTCTTGATGTTGCCAGGTCGGAAAGGACTTTGGCATCAGAGCCTGTTGAAGCGGCTATACCTCCGGCGTAGTAAAGCGCAAAAAAAGCTATCGATGCCGCCGCAATACCAACTATATTTGCTAAAACAAAAAAACTTTTTTTGTCGAACCGGCTCCTGGCAAAAGTGACCAGTGTCAAACTAAGCAGTGCTCCAAACCCCAATGCCCAGTGAAGGCTGCTTTGCAGAAAGGAATGATCCACGGTAACACAGCTTGGTGATTCGATTTGCACCATGGTAGCAACAGTAAAAGCAAGTGCACAGATCATCGATGCCGGAAATGTCTGAAATGAGTTGATCGCTCCTTTGGAAATTTTGATCACGAATTTTTTGAATTGGTTCATTTCGATACCCCGCATTTTCACATTTTCTTCTTCTTATTTGTTCTTGTTTACACCCTGATGGCCGTTCATGCTTATTAAAAGTCTACCACCGATTTAATGATTTGACTATAAAAATATGCGACATCATATTCAAAAAATCAAAAATAAAAAAAGCTGTGTTTCCGAAGGTTTCAAGGTCTAAATAAATTGACAGAAAATTCGTTATATGCTACCATTATAAGGTAAAATATCGTATTCACAGAGGGGAGATCATTATGAATAACGAAGATAATATGAATCCTGGTTCAAACCAGGCACCGCCACCAAATAATACTTACATGGCGTTTCCTCCGGAAATAAAAAAATGGAATTGGGGAGCATTCACATTCAATATATGGTGGGGCATAGGACACAGAACATACCTGCCGCTATTATGCCTGATACCGCTTTTTAATATCGTCTGGGTATTCATTTGCGGTATAAAGGGCAATGAGTGGCTGTGGCAAACAGGAGCATTTTCTTCTCCGGCAGAACTGATAAAAACTCAGGAGGCATGGAACAGGGCAGGATTTATAAGCTTTATTGTTGCACTTATAGTTGTTGTGATTTATATTATAATTTTTGTAGTCGTGTTGGGATCTACGTTAAGATTTTTAGATTCATACTCAACATTTTGATATCTTATAACTGAATAAAATCAACAAAGCCTGCAGATCAATATCTGCGGGCTTTGTGCTTAAACCTGATGCCATTTGACAAGGAGATGATCCGTTCAGGCATCAATAACAACGCTGAATTTTTGAGAGGAGAAAAGCTATGAAAAGAATGGTATCAAAATTCATTCCGTTATCTCTGGTATTGATCATGTCCTTTGCATTCTGGGGCTGTGGCAGTTTTGACCCCAGCGCTTATGTTGACAGCCAGCTCAACTACCTTAAAACCGGAGAAGTGACGGAAGAAATGTTGGCTAACACAGGCTTGACAGAAGAACAGCTGGAAGAGGATTACGAAGATTTATTGGATGATTTTGTTGACAGCAACTATACGGCCGGCGGCGAGGCCATGTTTGAAGATAACGAAGCGAACAGAAGCAAGGTGAGAGAAGCCGGAAAAGCATTCTTCAAAGCCATGGAGTACGAAGTTAATGAAGAATATACAGAAGAGGACGATTCCTATTTTGTTGAAGTCAGGATATACCCTTCTAAACTGTTGGATGAACTGGAAAGCTGGTCACAAAAATGGAGAGAAGAACATGAAGGTGCTTTCAAAACCCAAGAGGAAGTATACGAAAGTTTTTGGAACAGTTTTTATGACTACATAATAGAGAATGCAACTTCTGTGGGTTACGGCGAGCCGAAGGTCATCACAGTTGAAATCGAACCGGACGATGATGGAGTATATGATTTGACAGAGGAAAGTTCATCCGAACTTTTTAATGCTGTCTTCGAATGATCGAAAGTAAAATGTATTGTATTGACCCTGCCTTCTTTTGAAAAAATAAAACCGGGAAGTCACCAATGTCTTTCCGGTTTTATTTTTCTTTTTTGTAAATGCAAATCACTCTTACTGTTATATTTTATCAAAAGTATTTAACGTAAAAATACATATCGGATGGCATATAACCTGCTGCCTTATAGAATTCTCTGGCATTTGGATTCGTGGCCTCCGACTGGAACTGTATCCTTTGACATCCCTTTGCTTTTGCAAATTCTTCTATCTGCCAAAGTGCTGCTTTTCCATATCCCTTGCCTCTTGCTTCCGGCTTTATATAAAGGTCATCCAAAACCATTGATTTCCCGTGAGTCCACACGCTGAAAATCGTAAGAAGATTTGCAAATCCTATTACTTCTCCTTCGGCCTCGAAAAGTAAAAGGTCTATCATTTCAGGAAGGCTCATGGCTTCTCCAAAGGTTTTTTCAAAACGTTCTTCAGAAACCTCCTGTGTGTTGTTCCACAAATCTTCATCTTGTATCTCTTCATCCATGAATGCCCTGTTCAGTTTTATCCATACAAACCGATCTTCTTTTTTGCATGTTCTGCACTTAAACATTTCTGATACCTCATGTACTACGATCTA
>JAAYYX010000261.1 GCA_012515135.1 Clostridiales bacterium
AAGCCGACGGTGATGAAGGTCTGTTTCTTAGATATGACGAAGTAGAGTTTCTGGCACCCACATATGCAGGGGACTATATCGAAGCATACGGTGAGATAACCGAATTCGGCAACACTTCAAGAAAAATGTCCTTCGAAGCCAGAAAAGTGGTGGCAGCAAGACCTGATATCAGCCCTTCCGCCGCAGATTCCCTGGAAGAACCCATAATAGTATGCAGGGCAAAGGGCATATGCGTGACCCCCAAAGAGTCAAAAAGAAAATAACTGCCGAGGCAGTTATTTTTTTATTCCCAATATTTTTCTCGCTTCATGGGGGCTTGCTATTTCCCTTCCCAGAAGCTTTGCGATTTTTACGACTTTCTCCACCAACTGACCGTTGCTTTTGGCCGGGACTCCTTTTTCGATAAAAAGATTATCTTCAAAGCCGACTCTTACATGTCCTCCCATTATTATGGAGGCCGTGGCCATATCAAATTCATACCTGCCGATCCCGGTGCCTGTCCATGTGCTGCCCGGAGGTATGCTTCCCACGCAGAACACCAGATCTCTTACCGTGGCCGTCATCTGCACTCCCAGAACGAAGTCAAAATGCATGGGGTCTTCCAGAAGACCTTTTTTGTGTGCCTTCATTGCAATATCCACCATGCCCTTGTCAAAGCATTCCAATTCCGGCTTTATTCCTCTTTCTTTCATGGTTTTTGCGAAATTGAAAATCGTGTTGTCCGTATTGACGAATATCTCATCTCCGCCGAAGTTGCATGTGCCGCAGTCCAGAGTGGCAAACTCGGGAGCCGGGGTTATCTCTGTGGACTGGAGTCTTTCCATATCGCTCATTCCCACCGCTCCTCCCGTGGAAGGCTGTATTATGGCATCGGGGCATTCCTTAAGGATGGCATCCACGCACTCCTGAAAACGTTCTTTGCTCTGTGTGGGCGTGCCGTCATCTTCTCTTACATGAAGATGTATCACTGCCGCTCCCGCATCATATGCGGACTTGGCTTCCCTTACTATTTCCGAAACAGTGTAGGGCACCGCAGGATTATTCTCCTTTGTGACCTCTGCTCCGCATATTGCTGCTGCGATTATCAGTTTTTCCATTTTTTATCCTCCTATGATATAAGCAATTCGAACAATTCCTTATTTACTTTTTTGACCGGTCCCTTTGACATGTTGGCAAAGATCATTATAAACAGATCTTCTTGGGGGCACAACCAGAAACTGGCTCTGAACCCGTCATCCATGCCCTCATGTCCATAAAGTGTCCTGCCCGACTGGATCCGCGAAAACCATCCCAGCCCCATTTTTTCTCCGTTGTTTCTTACCCGGGCATATTCCTTCCACATTGCTTCCTTTGTTTCCGCCTTGGGGAAACTGCCCGATAACCATGCGGATGCCCATTTGGCCATATCATCCATATTGGATGTGAGTGTGGAACTGGGCGCGTGACTGCGGTTGTAAGGATAATGGGGCAGTACTTCAAATTTTTTGTCCGCATTTTTGTCATGGGGGTCACACATTCTCTCCCGGTCTTTTCTTTCCATAGTCAGCAATGTGGAATCATCCATGCCCATGGGTCCGAATATATTTTTTGTGACAAAATCTTCATAGCTTTCTCCCGATACCTCTTTTAT
>JAAYYX010000262.1 GCA_012515135.1 Clostridiales bacterium
ACATATGAAGCAAACAGCGACGAACTGAAAATGCTCGGTGCTGAAACGGCAAGACTTAAAAAACCCCTGGGCTGCACCAAGTGCAATCATACAGGATACAGAGGAAGAATGGCCGTACACGAAGTGGTGGTAATAGACAGGGTACTAAGAAGGATGATAGCCCAAGAAGTTGAAATAGAAGACATCGAAAAATATGTAAGGGACAATATGGGATTCAAAGATATCCATGAATCAGCCAGGGATCTGGTGCTTTCGGGGATAACCACCATTGAGGAATTCAATAAAGTGGCCAGATATATGGATTAACAAAAAATACTTTTTATTCGGGGAGAGGTGAAAAGAGATGGTATCAATTCAGGAGATATTAAAAAAAGCAAGGAAGGAAAACTGTTCTGATGTTCATATAACCCAAGGATCGCCCATATCGATAAGAAAAAACGGAGTCTTGATTTCTACTGATATGAAGCCCGATATGCTGGAAACCGAAAAACTGATCCTTTCTCTTTGCAGTGAAAAACAGATAGCTGAAGTGAAACAGGGAAAGGACCAGGATTTTGCATATTCTCTTCCCGACGGAACAAGGCACAGAGTGAATGTATACGGGCAGATGAATGGCCTGGCTGCCGCCATACGTATCATCAATGACAAGATCCCTTCACTTGAATCTCTTAAACTTCCGGATATCCTAAGAGAACTGGCAGAACAGCCAAGGGGACTTGTTCTTATAACCGGACCCACAGGAAGCGGTAAATCCACAACTCTTGCAGCCATGATAGACCATATTTCAAAAAACAGATCCGATCACATACTTACGGTGGAAGATCCCATTGAATATGTTTTTGAACAGAACAGATCATTGGTACATCAGCGGGAGGTGGGAGAAACAGTTGAGTCATTTGCAGCAGCCCTGCGTTCGGCAATGCGGGAAGATCCGGATATAATACTGGTGGGAGAGATGCGTGACTACGAAACCATTTCTACTGCCATAACTGCAGCGGAGACCGGACATCTGGTACTTTCGACACTGCATACTCAGGGAGCATCACAGACCATCGATCGTATAATAGACACTTGCCCTCCGGGGATACAAAAGCAAATGAGAGGACAGTTGTCAATGGTGCTAAGAGGCATAATAACTCAGCAGCTTCTGCCGATGGCTTCCGGTGAGGGACGTATCGCTGCCACAGAAATACTCATAGGGACCGATGCGGTGGCAAACCTTATAAGAGAAGACAAATGTTACCAGCTACCTTCGGTGATGCAGTCCTCAAAAGCAATGGGGATGCACACCATGAACGGCGATCTTGCCATGCTTTTGAAGCAAGGAATTATCACAAAAGAAACAGCGGTAAGTGCTTCCTCAGATAAAAAGGATCTTGCATACAGCATATAGAGGAGGGATCCAAAGAGAAAATGTTCAGTAAAGAAACGATAAAAAGAAAACATGGATTCACCCTTGTAGAATTAATAGTGGTTTTGGTGATAATAACAGTGATCGCTTCTGTTGCTGTGCCCTCGATCGCAGGATATATAATAAAGATGAAGCAGATGGCAAGAGATGAGATGGCAGCTGCCCTTTTTAAAATAAGCCAGACTGCCATAACTGATATTTACTCGGCGGGCAACCAGGAGGAACTGGAATACAAAGGGCAGGTTGATGCATCGGCCATAGCCCCGTCCCTTGATCCCGAAGAACTGGAAAACAATATAGACAACCTTGTTTATATGTCCATAAATAAATCCTCTCAGAACAAAGATTCAGATCCGCTTGTAAAACTCCTTGACCCCTATGTCGTTGACAAAGAGGCCCTTCAGCAAACCATACTTTTGGAATATAACGTAAATACGGGCAAAGTGCTTTCTGTTTTTTACAGTGACGAAGCGGATATTGGCTATGGTCAGGGAGCCGCCTATAATGCTTTTGATCGCAGCAGAAACAGTCTCAAAGAAGGCAAAATGGGATACTGGGCAGTGGACAGCACAGGTATCCCTGTAAACACAGGAAGTTTTGAAGATATGAGCATCAGTCTTGTGGATTACGATGGAGAACTGAGAGGCGGAGAGACCCAGGAAGGTAATGAGATAAACGGAGGCAGGAATTACGGTCTTTTGACCTGCGAATGTGTTCTTCCGGCACCTCAGGGGTCTGCATACGATTATGAAATAACCCTGGATCCCCAAGCGGGAACAGATGAAGTGATAGAAGTGGACACACAGGACTGGGCATCGATGAACACATCCCTTTCTCAGGCGGTGAACGGTAACGGAATATATGCGTACCAGCGGGCCTCCGGCCAGACAGTACTGGTGATAGTGCTGGACACTCCCTATAGCAGCTACAGTATCAAAAACAAGTTCCCTGATCTTGACAACGGCAATCTTTCAGCCACACTTAAGGCCTCCATGGG
>JAAYYX010000056.1 GCA_012515135.1 Clostridiales bacterium
CATCTTGCAAACACAAGAAGCAATGCGGAGTTTATCAGCCTTATCAAAAAGATAAAGCTGGAGGCATAGGATGGATCTCAAAAAAGTTTTTATAAAAGGGTCCTGCCCAAAAAAAGTGGGCGGGCAGGCTGTACTGGAAGGCATAATGATGAAAAGCGAGGATCGTACATCCATCGTGCTCAGGCTTCCGGATAAAAGCCTTCATATAAAAACAGAAAAACTCCCGGAACAGAAAAAATGGACGCAGATACCATTTTTAAGAGGCATATTCGTTTTTGTTGATTCGCTGGTGCAGGGGATGAAAACATTGATGTACTCTGCTGACGTGCTGGAAGAATACGAAGGAGAGGGAGCTCTGGAGGATGACAGGTTTTCTTTGTGGCTTGAAAAAAAGTTCGGAAAAAAAGGGGCCTGGAATATTATGATATATTCTTCAGTTGTTATTTCTGTTCTTTTTACTGTGGGCGTTTTCATTATTGCACCCACAGCGGCAGTAAGCTGGCTCAAACATTTCACGGAAAGCGAAGTCCTTCTTAATCTGGCAGAAGGGGTTTTGAGAATAGTAGCATTCGTCCTTTATGTGGTACTTATAGCAAGGATGGAAGAAATAAAAAAAGTTTTCCAGTATCACGGAGCTGAACATAAATGTATCCACTGTCTTGAAACAGAGAAAGAACTGACTGTAGAAAACTGCAGAAAGTATGGCACGTTGCATCCCAGATGCGGGACAAGCTTCCTGATGTTTGTTTTTGTAATAGCACTGGTTCTTTTTTCTTTGCTGGGATGGCCGGATCTTCTGTTTAGGATAATATCAAGGATATTGCTGATCCCGGTTATAGCCGGTCTTTCTTTTGAGCTTCTCAAATGGGCCGGAAGAAGTGACAACTGGGTCGTAAAAATATTAAGCATTCCCGGACTTTTGATGCAGATGATAACAACAAAAGAGCCCGATGACGGTCAGCTGCAGGTAGCCATCGCCGCTCTCAAAGCAGCTACTGCTAAAGAAGGAGAATTCGGCCAGGGAGCCTGTGACAATCAAGGTAAAATGATCAAGGAGGAAGAAGACGTTTTATGAGTTTACTTGTAAGAGATCTAGTAAAAATGGGGGAAACACAGTTAAAGAAATCAAGGTGTCCGGATCCGAAAAATGATGCGGAAATTCTTTACTGTTATATGCGCAACATAGACAGGAACCAGTTCATAATGGAGTGGTCGGAAATAGTAGATGACCGTATCTGCGATAAATATTTCGACCTTATAGCCGAGAGAAGCACCAGGAGACCCCTTCAACATATAACAGGTACTCAGAATATAATGGGACTGGATTTTGGCATAAGAGAAGATGTTCTTATTCCCCGCATGGACACGGAAGCTTTGATAGGAAAAGCGGAGGAAATAATAAAAAAGAAAGGGAAAGCCTCTGTGTTGGATATTTGCTGCGGTAGTGGGTGCGTGGGCATTTCCCTGGCAGCAAGAAACAAAGGTGTAAAGCTTACCATGGCGGATATCAGCCCTGCGGCAAAGGCATTGGCTGAGGCGAATGCGAAGAAGTTCGGAATAAAAACCGATGTGCTTCTGGGAGATCTTTTCGCTCCGGTAAAAAAGAAGTACCATATTATAGTTTCAAATCCGCCCTATATCCCATCTGCTGTTTTAGAGACATTGGAAGATGAAGTGAAAAGATTTGAACCGAAAGAAGCCCTGGACGGAGGGGCTCTTGGTCTTGATTTTTATGAAAGGATCATAAAAGAAGCTCCCTTGCACCTGAAAAAAGAAGGATGGCTGGTGCTTGAGATCGGACACGATCAGGCGGCACAGGTCCGGACAATAACCGAAGAAACAAATCTATACGAAGAATATGAAACAGCCAAAGACCTGGCCGGCAAAACCAGAGTTTTCG
>JAAYYX010000263.1 GCA_012515135.1 Clostridiales bacterium
AAAACCGGCAGAGGGCCGGAATAGACAAAGATATTTGTTTTGAAAACCAAAAAAAATAGAAATAAATTGTTGACAACACATCAATAATAATATAGTATATCTCATGATAAAAGAATATCAAAGACTATGACGGAGACAGTAGGGTCTTTTGAAAGAACAAAGCGAACCGGGGATGGTGAAAGCCCGGCATCCGGTAAAAAGGCACACGAAGATCACTTCTGAGTTGCAGAACTGAAGTAAGTAAGTTCTGACGGCTTCCCCCGTTACAGGGAACACGTATGATAGTATGTTGTATTTGGTGGTTAGCGAACAGCGGGAGCGGTCGTCCTTATACAAGGCGGCGGCTTTTTGATTTAGACCGACAGGACGGCAGAAAAATGCCGGGAGGAAAAAATGGTTCAGGAAAGAATGAAACAGATACTGGAAAACGAGGCGGTGGAGATCCGCTGGCACGGCCGTGGGGGACAGGGTGCAAAAACCGCCTGTCTTCTTCTGGCGGAAGTGGCCTTTAATTCCGGAAAGCATGTTCAGGGATTCCCCGAATACGGACCGGAAAGAATGGGAGCACCAATAACGGCATATAACCGTATAACAAAAGAACACTGTAAGGTCCATTCCAATATATACCACCCGGATTATGTGGTGGTGGTTGATGAAACTCTTCTTCATTCTGTGGATGTGGCAAGAGGAATAAAAGACGGAGGGGCCCTTATAATAAATACAGGAAAAGACAGGGAAGAAATCAGACCGCTGCTAAACGGATATGAGGGCAGCATATATACTCTGGATGCAGAGCGTATATCCATGGAGACCATGGGAAAGAACTTCCCAAACACACCCATGCTGGCGGCGGCAGTAAAGGTAAGTAATCTTATAGAAGAAGAACGCTTCGTAAAGGACATGGAAGAATCTTTCAGGCATAAATTTTCTCATAAACCCCATCTGATAGAAGGGAACATGGCGGCTCTTAAGATGTCGCTGAAAGAGGTACAGTAAATTGAACAAAACAGTGAAAAAAAGCGCAGCGGAAATAAACGAAAGAATAACCTGGCAGGAAATAACAACGGGGGCTGAGATCTGTGAAGGCGGCACCTCAAAACTGGTGAACACAGGAGACTGGAGAGTGAAGGTGCCTGTATTTATCGGGGAAAAATGTAAACACTGCATGCTTTGTGTACCTTTTTGTCCTGACAGTTCTATACCGGTCAAAGACGGCAGGAGGCTTGACTTCGATCTGATGCATTGTAAAGGCTGCGGTGTATGTGTCAAGGTTTGTCCCTTCGGGGCTATAGACTTTGTTAAGGAGGAAAGAAAATGAGCATAAGAGAAAGGATGTCCGGAAACGAAGCGGTGGCTCATGCGATGAAACAGATAGAGCCGGACGTGATGGGGGCATTCCCCATTACACCTTCAACAGAGATACCCCAGTATTTCTCCGACTATATAGCAAACGGAAAAGTGGATACAGAGTTCGTTGCCGTTGAATCCGAACACAGTGCCATGTCGGTATGTATGGGAGCTTCGGCTGCGGGCGCCAGGGCAGTCACCGCAACATCTTCTGCAGGACTTGCATATATGTGGGAGCTTCTTTATGTGGTGGCTTCATCAAGACTGCCGGTCACCATGGCAGTGGTGAACAGAGCGCTGACAGGACCTATCAATATAAACAATGATCATTCCGATTCCATGGGAGCCAGAGATTCGGGATGGATACAGATATATGCCGAAACCAATCAGGAAGTATATGATAATTTTATACAGGGAGTTGTCATAGCAGAAAAAAGCAGGCTGCCTGTCATGATATGTCAGGACGGATTCATAACCAGCCACGGGGTCTCCAACATAGAACTGATAGAAGACGAAAAAGTAAAAGAGTTTGCGGGAAGTTACCGGCCGGAGAATTATCTGCTGAAGAAAGAAAATCCTCTGGCAGTGGGACCTTACGGGGTGTCACCTTACTATATGGAAGTCAAGAGACAGCAGGCACAGGCCATGAAGGACTCCATGCCTGTGATAAAAAAAGTTGCGGAAGCGTTCCGGGAAATGACCGGGAGAGATCATGGATTTTTTGAAGAATACATGATGGACGATGCTGATGTGGCACTGGTCATAATTGGTTCAAGCGCGGGGACAGCAAAGGAAGCAGTGGATAGATTAAGGGCCGAGAACAAAAAAGTCGGAATGATAAAACTTAGAGTATTCAGACCTTTCCCCAGGATACCCCTGGCAAGGGCCATGTGTAAGGTAAAAGCCGTGGCCATCATGGATAAGGCGGAAAGCTTTTCAAACAGTGGCGGACCGCTTTTCAACGAAGCGAGAAATTCCCTTTACGATCTTTCAGGAAAACCCTATGCGGTCAATTATATTTACGGACTTGGCGGCCGCGATATAACAGTGGAAGATTTTTATGATATTTTTCAGGATCTTTATGTTATACATTACACGGATGACCCGGGAGATATTTACAGGTATGTGGGAGTAAGGGACAGAAGATTCCCGGACGCAGTGGATTTCGGAAGAGAGAGTGAAAATGACATCGTATAGTTTAAAAAAAGAAATTGAAAAAAAAGAAAGACTGGCAGGAGGTCACAGACTTTGTGCCGGATGCGGTGCCGGGGTCACGGTCCGTGGAGTTTTAAGAGCATTGGAACCCGACCACAAAGCCGTGATAACAAATGCCACCAGCTGCCTGGAAGTTTCCACATTCATATACCCATATACTGCATACGAAGATAGCTATATACATAGCGCTTTTGAGAATGCGGCGGCGGTCACAGGGGGAGTGGAAACTGCCTACAGGGTCTTAAAAAGAAAAGGAAAGATCGATGATACTTTCAAATTCATAGCCTTCGGCGGAGATGGAGGCACATATGATATAGGCCTTCAGTCCCTTTCGGGAGCCATGGAAAGAGGACATGACATGGTTTATGTCTGCTACGACAATGAAGCATACATGAACACAGGGATACAGAGATCCTCTGCAACACCCAGATTTGCCGATGCCACCACTACACCGGTGGGCGAATTTTCTCCGGGGAAAATTCAGAACAAAAAAAATCTGACGGAAATAATCGCCGCTCATAATATACCTTATCTGGCTCAGACTATCCCCCTTGGAGATTTTAGGGATCTGCATACAAAAGCACATAAAGCCATCTACAAAGAAGGGCCGGCTTTTCTGAACATACTGTCTCCCTGTCCAAGAGGCTGGAGATATGAGGCCGAAGATCTGTCGGAGATATGCAAACTGGCAGTCGACACCTGTGTATGGCCCCTTTATGAGGT
>JAAYYX010000057.1 GCA_012515135.1 Clostridiales bacterium
GGAAATCGTCTAATTTCTTCATGCTTTGCCCTTCGTTTACCTTGACATAATAACAATAAAAACATTATAATATTACATGTAGATTATATCAACATTTAATTCGGTAATGCGTGTTAAATATATTAAAATCAAGCTAGGTGTTTGAATAAATACAACAGAATATCGGAAGGAGGTGTTATTTAATGCCAAACATAGTTTTAGCTGTAATAGTTGGACTGGTTGCATTGGTGATCGGCATTTTAGCCGGATACATCATCCGAAAAACTTTAGGCGAAAAGGCCATTGGAAGTGCGGAGCAAAAGGCCAGGAACCTGATCCTGGATGCAGAGAATAAATCAGAGACCATAAAAAAAGAAATCGCCCTTGAAGCAAAAGAAGAAGCGCACAGACTGCGTAGCGAAGTTGAAAGAGAGATAAAGGAGAGAAGGAACGAAATTTCCAAATCAGAAAAAAGACTCATACAAAAAGAAGAAACTATTGATAAGAAGCTTGAAAACATCGAAAGAAAAGAAGACAGCATTACAAGCAGAGAACAGAATATAATCAACAAACAAAAAGAACTGGAAACACAGATAAACAAACAGAACGAGGAACTTGAGAAAATCTCGGGATACACGGCCGAAGAGGCCAAAGCCATATTGCTTTCAAATCTTGAAAAAGAAATAAGAGTGGAAGCTTCGGTGCTTATAAAAGACATCGAAACAAAAGCAAAAGACGAAGGAGAAAAAAAGGCAAAAGAGATAATAACAGGTGCCATACAAAGATGTGCCGCAGATCATGTGGCCGAAAGCACAGTATCTGTTGTCCCCCTGCCCAATGACGAGATGAAGGGCCGTATAATTGGTAGGGAAGGACGCAATATCAGAGCCATTGAAACTCTCACGGGTATTGAATTGATAATAGATGATACACCCGAAGCGGTCATCTTATCGGGCTTTGATCCGGTAAGAAGAGAAATAGCCAGACTGTCTCTCGAAAAACTGATCGTTGATGGCAGGATACATCCAGCCAGGATAGAGGAGATGGTAAATAAATCCGAAAAGGAAGTAAATGCATCTATAAAAGAAGCCGGAGAACAGTCGACCTTTGATGTGGGAGTGCACAACCTGCATCCTGAACTCATCAAGTATCTTGGAAGACTCAAATACAGAACTTCATACGGACAGAATGTTTTGAAACATTCCGAAGAAGTAGCTTATCTTGCAGGACTTATGGCAGGTGAACTGGGCTTTGATGTAAAACTTGCAAAAAGAGCCGGACTGCTGCACGATATCGGCAAGGCTGTAGACCACGAAAAAGAAGGGACCCATGTGGAACTGGGGATCGAGCTGCTGAAGAAATACAAGGAGTCCCAGGCGATCATCGATGCCATGGCTTCTCATCACGGTGATTATGAGGCAACGACCATGGAAGCGGTGCTTATCGCAGCGGCGGATGCATTGTCTGCAGCAAGACCGGGAGCCAGAAGAGAAACTCTTGAAACGTATATAAAGAGACTCCAGGCCCTTGAAGAAATAGCAAACAATATGGACGGAGTGGATAAATCATACGCGATACAAGCAGGCAGAGAAATAAGAATAATAGCCAAACCGGATCGGGTCAAGGATGAAGAAATGCCTTTCCTGGCAAGAGAAATATCAAAAAAGATAGAGGAAGAGCTGGACTATCCGGGACAGATAAAAGTAA
>JAAYYX010000264.1 GCA_012515135.1 Clostridiales bacterium
CATGAGCGAAAAAAACCAGATGGAATATCTGAATGAAATGTGGAGAGACCCTCTTTTTAATGATACATATGAACCGGGCTCCACAGCAAAACTGGTCACCACTGCCATAGCCCTGGAGGAAGGGCTGACTGACACATCAGAGGGATTCGTCTGTACCGGTTCCATAGAACTTTATGGAGAAACACTGAAGTGCTGGCGCTCCGAAAACCCCCACGGCCATCAGACATTGACAGAGGCGGTGGGAAACTCATGCAATCCTGTATTTGTTACCTTATCCACCAGGATAGGTCTGGAAAAATACTATAAATATCTGGAACTATTCGGGCTCACCCAGAAAACGGGCATCGATTTTCCGGGGGAGGCGAATTCCATACTTCAGAACAAAGAAACAGCAGGACCCATAGGGCTGGCCACCATGGCATACGGCCAGGGCATAGCCATGACACCGGTGCAGCTTTTGACGGCGGCCTGTGCCCTTGGCAATGATGGAAAACTAATGAAGCCGAGACTGGTCAAAGAGATAAGATCCGATAAAGGCGAAACAATAAAAAAATTCGAAAGCGAAGTGGTAAGACAGGTAGTCTCCAATGAAACCGCCGATGAAATGTGCCTGATAATGGAATCTGTAGTTGAAGAAGGAGGCGCCGGCACAGCCAAGATAGAGGGATATCGTGTAGGCGGAAAAACTGGGACGGCCAATAAGGTCATAAACGGCAAATACAGCGAGACTGTGTGTTCTTCATTTATAGGTATGGCACCTATGGATGATCCCAAGATAGCCGTACTTTTCATAGTAGATAATCCGAAAGGTCAGATATACGGCAGTGCCACGGCAGCTCCCGGAGCCAGGCAGGTGCTTGAAAACGCCCTGAGATATATGAAGGTCGAGCCGGATTATACAGCAGCGGAAAGACAGGAAAACAGCAAAAAAACGGTTGTGGTCCCCAATGTTACCGGGGAAAGCTACAGTGAAGCCATAGGGATACTGGGTGGAGCAGACCTTAAGCATAAGGTGTCGCCGGATATCGGTGACGGAGGCGATTTCATTGTGAAAGATCAGTACCCCAAAGCAGGGGAGGAAATAGAGAAAACAGGCACGGTATATCTGTACAGAAAATAGCGATTGATGTATAATATATTGATTATGCCGGAGAAATATTTATGAGAGAATTCACTTTCAGAGA
Organism: Clostridiales bacterium; assembly: GCA_012515135.1. Taxonomy (GTDB): domain Bacteria; phylum Bacillota; class Clostridia; order Peptostreptococcales; family Anaerovoracaceae; genus UBA1422. The sequence goes on from JAAYYX010000264.1 coordinate 1,185, forward strand.
AATTGAAAAAGCTGTTGGCGGGAAACAGATATGGGGATCTCCTGATACTGTGGTTCTTGGAGTCTCAAAGGATTCCAGGGAGGCTTACGAAGGATCACTGTTTTTTCCTCTAAAAGGAGAAAAATATGATGCTCACAGTTTTCTGCCGCAGGTGATACAAAGGGGATGCAGGACTTTTCTGATATCAGATGAAGAGATACTGAAGGCCCTTAAGGGCAAAGAAAATCTTGATATAATAAAAGTAAAAGATACCACTGTTGCACTGCAGGATCTGGCAGGTTATTATCTGAAACAGATGTCCCTGAAAAAAATAGCAGTTACAGGAAGCGTTGGCAAGACATCAACAAAGGATATGATACACTGTGTATGCGGCAGCAAGTACAAGACGGGAAAAACAAAGGGCAATCAGAATAACCATATAGGGTTGCCTCTGGGAATACTCAGTTTCGATGAAGACACAGAAGCGGCGGTCCTGGAGATGGGAATGGACAGACCGGGAGAAATAGATTTTCTGGCAGACCTGGTAAGACCGGACATAGGAGTAATAACAAA
>JAAYYX010000265.1 GCA_012515135.1 Clostridiales bacterium
CGATCAGATACCCGTTTTGTCTGTACATATCTCCCATAACTCTAAGCGTAGTGTCTATATCCGTATATCCGCCGTAAAACTTCTTCATGCCCTGCCTGATTTTGGCGCTCACTTCATATCTCTTTTCCTTTTCCATTTTTTCCATCAGAGTTTTTATCTCTTCACCATTTTCACAAAGATGCCAGAGCAGTCTTTCAAGATTACTTGATATGATTATATCCATGGAGGGTGAATTGGTCAGATAAAATTCTCTGTGCAGATCATATACTCCTGTGTTAATAAAATCCATGAGGATTCGGTTTTTGTTGGATGCACATATCAGCCGGTCAACGGGGATCCCCATTTCTCCTGCATAATATGCAGAAAGGATATTTCCGAAATTGCCGGTTGGCACAGTAATATTGATTTTTTCTCCCGGTTTTATCACGCCTTCCTTGACTAGCTTTATGTATCCGTAAACATAATATGCCACCTGAGGAACAAGTCTTCCTATGTTTATGGAATTGGCCGAAGAAAGCCTGACGCCTGATGATGCCAGTTCCCCGGCAAACCCGTCATCCCCGAATATCTTTTTGACTCCTGTCTGAGCATCATCGAAATTACCTTTGACTGCAAACACATGGGTGTTTTCTCCTGTCTGGGTCAGCATTTGTCTTTCCTGAACCTGACTAACCCCCCTGTCGGGATAAAATACTATTATCTCCGTTCCCGGCACATCGGCAAATCCTTCCAGTGCTGCCTTGCCCGTATCCCCGGAGGTGGCCGTAAGTATGCATATTTTCTTGTCTTCTCTTTCTTTTTTCATTGAAGTCGTAAGAAGGTATGGCAAAAGTGAAAGAGCCATGTCCTTAAAGGCCGCCGTCTTGCCATGATAAAGCTCAAGGAAGTATGCGCCCCCCGCTTTTGTTATGGGAACGATCTTTTTTTTCTCGAACTTTTCGTCATATGCCCCTTCTATGCATTCTTCCAGTTCCTTTGAAGAAAAATCTTCAAAAAAAGCGCCTACAACTATCTTTGCAATATCCTGATAGCATTTGTCCGTAACATCTCCCGGCCTTCCGGTACAAAGTTCCTCTAAGGAAAAGGGCAGCTTCGGTATCCTTTCGGGCACAAAAAGCCCTTTGTCTTCTGCTATACCCTTTATGATGGCTGCTGCTGATGTTTTGGTTTCTGCGGCACCTCTGGTGCTTTTATATCTGATCATGGTTTTTCTCCTTGTTGTTTTTTGTATTTCATATTATATCATATTATATTCAAAAAAATTAAAGGAATGACATCCCAATTGTGTTAAAATAATTTTAAGGCATATGAGGATATAAATGACCATTTTTATTGGAAAGGAAGAAGAAATGAAAAGAAAAGTTTGCTTTATGTTCATAAACGGGGTTTATGCAAAGGCTCCTGAAAGAAAGGTCCTGGATATGGGGCAGGGTGAAATGATCGTTGTCGGTGTCGGCAGTTATGATATGGCCTGCGATGAAGCATCCAAACTGGCAGATGAAGGCGTTATTATGATCGAGCTCTGCGGCGGTTTCGGCACTCTGGGTCATGCAAAAGTAACAGAAGCGGTAAAAGACAGATGTAAAGTCGGTGTGGTCCGTTTTGATAATCATCCGGGGTATGATAATATAAGCGGAGACCAAAAATGGAAATAAAAAAAATATAGTTCAAAAAACATGGACATATTTTTCAAAACCCGCTATAATGATATTCGTTTGACACGCCCCGCTGGTCAAGTGGTCAAGACGTTGCCCTCTCACGGCAGAATCAGGAGTTCGACTCTCCTGCGGGGTACCATCAAAAAACGGCTGAATTTCA
>JAAYYX010000266.1 GCA_012515135.1 Clostridiales bacterium
ATAGGGAAACTCATGAATGCCCTTACAGGCGGCAAGCTGAATCCGCTTATCGGTTCGGCCGGTGTGTCAGCAGTTCCCATGGCAGCCCGTGTATCTCAGAATGTGGGTAAAGAGTACAACAGGACCAATTTCCTGCTTATGCATGCCATGGGTCCCAATGTGGCAGGTGTAATAGGATCTGCGGTGGCGGCTTCTGTAATGCTATCCATGTTCGGAGGCTACTGATAATATAAGAATAATCAAAAGCGTATTTTACTCCGGCCCCGGGGCCGGAGTTTTAATATCATCATTGTTGAAACCAAAATGCTGTGATACAATTTCCGTATGGGAGTTTCAGTGAGGAAGAAGGAGAAAATGACAGAAAAAAAAGAAAGAAGATTCGATACGGTTATTTTTGATTTTGACGGGACGATAATGGATACCAATAATGTCATAATCGATTCATGGCAGCATACATTTCGTACCATAGAGGGAAAGGAAAGACCCGTTGAAGATATAATCAAAACCTTTGGCGAACCTCTTGATAAAACCATGGAAAGGCTGCTGCCCGCACATGATACTCAGGCGGCTTTGGATATATATCGCAACTATCACAGAGACAGCTTCAAAGAAAGGATAACAATTTTCCCCGGGGTCATCGAAGTCCTTTCAGAAATCAAGAAGCGGGGATATAAAACAGGGCTTTTGACATCCCGGCTGGCAGTGACCACGGCACAGGGCCTCAGCAAATATGATCTGTGGCAGTATTTTGATGCGGTAGTCACCATGGAAGACTGCAAAAGGCATAAACCCGATCCGGAGCCCCTTGAAACAACCCTGAAAAAACTTTGCTCCAAACCGGAAAAAAGCATAATGCTGGGCGATACCATGCATGATATTACTTGTGCAAAAAACACAGGAGTGGAATCCGTTCTTGTGGGCTGGGCGGTGGCGGTATCGAAAGAACAAATAAAAAGCGGAAACGGCCCGGATCATATTATAGAAAAAGCAGAAGATCTGTTAAAAATTCTGGAAGGATGACAGGAGACAAATGCTGAATGTTTATTATGGTCGAGAAGATCTCATAAAAGAAAAATTCATATTTGAAAGCATCAAAAAAAGCCGGCAGGATAATAACGGAGAAGTGATAATGATAGTTCCGGATCAGTATACTCTGCAAGCAGAGCGTGATGCCTTTTTTTATTTAAAAGAAAAGATACTTTTGGATATGGAGATAGTAAGCTTTTCTCGCCTGGCCACCATGATACTGTCTGAAACAGGCGGCGGCAGAAAGACACTCATCGACAAAAGAGGCAGACATATGCTGCTTTTTAGAATACTTGCGAAGATGAACAATGAACTGGAATTATATAAAGGATCCTGTTCAAACAATGCTTTTATAGATATGACAAACAATTTTATATCCGAAATGAAGCAGTATGGAGTATCGCCGGAAATGCTGGCAGAAATAAAAGAACATGTTGATGATAAAGGTTTTCTTTACAGAAAACTGTCGGATATAGAAAAAATATATACTGAATATGAAAAAAGGATAAAAGGAAAGTATATAGACACAGAAGATCAGATAGATATTTTTTCGGCGAAAATATCAGAATCAAAAAAAATACAGAAAAAAACAGTTTGGGTGTACGGGTTTGATTACTTCACTCCAAAGAATTTGCAGATAATAAGCAAACTGCGTGATGCATCTGCCCGGGTCAATATAGTTATGACCTGGGATGACCGGGGCCCGGACAAAAAACTTTTTGGTATAACAGGCGAAATGATAAAAAAGCTCCGACCCGAAAATTGTTTTGAGATAGGGAGGGAATATCTGGCAGAGAGAGCTTTCGCCATTGGCAAATTGGAGAAGGAAGTATTTGCATTGCCATCCGGGACATATGATAAAGCTGAAGGGATAGAACTTGTCGAGGCGGCAAACTTTTATGCAGAAGCAGAGACTGCTGCCGCTTTCATAAGAAAAACTGTGAGAGAAAAGGGGATAAGCTATAAAGATATTGCGGTCATATGTAATGACATGACGGAGCGGGGAAGCATCTGCAAAAGAGTTTTTGCAGAATACGGCATAGAGCTTTTTATGGACAGAAAAAGAGATATAATGCACAGCCCCATAGTCAGTTATATTATTTCCCTCCTTAAAATTATCGGTGGCGGATATAAAACCGAGGACATTTTCAGTATGCTGAAAACCGGACTGGCAGGTTTTGAAAACAGTGAGATCGAAGGGATGGAAAACTATGCACACAAATATAAAGTAAGAGGGTCTGCCTGGAAAAAAGAATTTGTAAAGGGCGAAACAGAGTACGGGAAAGACGGTATAAAAGAACTGAATGATTTAAGAAGGCGGCTGGTGCAGCCCATTGAAGCCCTGGGCAAGATTTTTAAAGAAGGCAAAACTGTAAGTGAAAAAATCTCACTGCTTTATGATTTTCTTGCGGATATATCAGGAGTGCCTGAAAAAACGGAGATACTGATTTCACAGCAAAAGGAAGGCGGACATCTTGAAGAAGCTGAAGAAACAGCGCAGATATGGAATGTGACAGCAGGACTGATGGATCAGATGGTGGGAATAATAGGTGAAGAAAAAATCTCCATGAAAGATCTTGCCTCACTTTTTGAAGCCGGATTTTCTTCGGTAGAGATAGGAGTGCTTCCTCCTGCCGCCGACGGCCTTATAATGGGGACTATGCAAAGGACCAGAATAAGCAGCGTAAAAATAATGATGATACTGGGTGCCAATGAGGGGGTACTGCCTGCCAATGCTGTGGGGGAGGATATACTAAACGATGACGAAAAAACATTTTTGTTAAATAAGGGAATGGAAATATGCAAAATAGACCGGTTGCGCAACATGGAAGAGGACCTGGCAATTTACAGAAATCTTACAAAAGCCAAAGACCTGGTATGGATCAGCTGGTCTGCTTCCGATACAGAAGGGAAGAGACTGAAGCCCTCTTCACTCTTTTCCAAGGTCAGAGAGATATTTCCCGATGCGGAAGTCAAAAAGGACATAGTCAGCAGATGTGATGCTTTTGATCTGGTGGAGACCGAAAAAAGCACACTTAAGCATCTCACCCATGCCCTTGGCAGAAAAAAGACGGGACAAGAATTGGAGGAACCATGGAAAGAGGTCATTTCCTGGTATAGAGAAAACGGAAAGACAGAAATTGCCATGATAAAGGATGGACTTCTTTATAAAGGCAAAGAGAAAGATCCTCAAAAAGCTTTGACGGATATTCTTTATGGGATATCAGAAAAAGGCTCCATCTCCATCAGCCCTTCAAGACTGGAATGCTACGGAAGATGTCCATTTTCACATTTTATCAGGTATGGTCTTCGCCCGGATGAGAGAAAACAATATGAAGTGGGGCCTGCTGATATGGGAGATATTTATCACAGATGTCTTATGCTGCTTTCCAAAGCACTTACAACAGACATGGCTGTAACATCAGAAGGATCGCCGTGGATGACAGTCACCCGTGATCAATGCAGACAAATGGTGCAGGACTTTGTGGCAGCCGAAAAAAATAATTATAGAGAAGGCATACTGGCCGCCGGGGGGGAACAAAACTACAGGGTCAAAAGAATGGAAGAGGTATGTGAAGAAGCCTCCTGGCAGATGATAGAGCACGTCAGGAAGGGCAGAATAGAGAAAATGGCATTCGAAGAGCCCTTTGGCAGGGGGAAAAGCATAGGACCCATAGAAATATGTACCGGGGAGGAGAAAACAGGAGAAAAGGCCAAAATATATATCGAGGGGAAAATAGACCGGGTGGACATGCTGCCGGGACAAAATGTAAAAGTAATAGATTACAAGTCGGGGGCAGACAAATATGATGAAAAAGATGTCAAAGCAGGGATAAAGCTGCAGCTTATACTTTATCTGAGAGCCGCTGCCGGAAAAGAAAAAAACGAAGATAAAAAAAGGTATCCTGCAGGCACATTTTATTTCCACGTAAAAGAACCGGATATAGATGCGGGGGAAATGAATTTTGCTCAAAAAGAAATATTTCGTTCGGAACTTGAAGAGAACATACGAAAAACCTTCAGAATGGACGGCGTAATGGTCAATAAACCCGAAGTGCTGGACAGTATAACAGGAGGATATCCGCTGGTCCTTTCTTCAAAGGGCAAAGGAAGAGCAATGGAAGAGAAGGAGTTCAATGATATGCTGGCAGAGATATATGAGAAAGCAGACAGCATGTGCAGAAGCCTTGTGCAGGGGAACATATCCAAAAGCCCAAAGAGAAAAACCGGATATACATCCTGTACATATTGCGGCTATAAAGGCATATGCAGATTCGATACCGCATTTTCCCAGTGCCGTTTCGAGAAAATATGAAGCATATAATAAAAACATTGCCGGATAAATTTTTTGATGTCTGTCTTGACGGAAGTTTTGTGCCATAGTAGAATACCATTGTACGTTTTTGACGGAAGAATATGATGCCACCTTAGCTCATCCGGCAGAGCAGCACATTCGTAACGTGCAGGTGGCCGGTTCGACCCCGGCAGGTGGCTCCATAACGGGGGGCATTAGCGCAGCTGGGAGCGCGTTTGACTGGCAGTCAAGAGGTCACGGGTTCGATCCCCGTATGCTCCACCACCGAAAAAACCCCTTGTAAACACTGGATTTTCAATGTTTACAAGGGTTTTATTTTGTCAAAAAATTGAAGCGTATGTAATTTTATGGGCTTGTACGGCCTTATTTAG
>JAAYYX010000267.1 GCA_012515135.1 Clostridiales bacterium
AGCATTATATATTCATTTTGAAAAACTTCTTTTCTCATCTTCTTTTGACTCCTCTTCTTGCTTTGTACCCAATGACTTCAACCTGTTCTCCCAAAACGTCCTGAGGGTAGTCCTTTTCATTCTTTGATGTGTATCCGGTGGTTTTTTTGTCTATATTACCAAATCCCCCCTGTTCCCATCCATATTTGAGTCCGGCAAAAGTCATTTTCTCCGGTTTGAACTCCGGTTGTATCTTTTTGAAATTGATCAATCCCTTGGGAGCTTTTGTATAGCTGCTGAAAATACCTGTTATGGTTGCCGTTGATTTAAGGATAGGTGCGATATTTTCTGTGTTGAAAGTATTATATGTAAAAAGGGAATTGACAGTACAGTAATCATCTATAAAGATATCTGCCGTTTTTTCTTTTATAGGCAGATCTTTTGGTTCTCCAGCCAGATATACGATGTTGTAATTACCTTCAGAAAGATATGCCTGTATTTTTTCAAGTCTTTTTTTTGAAGGGTCCGATATTATATATATGTTCTTTTTGTTCAGTTTGTCTATGTATGCAAGCAGGAAATTCAGAGTAAAGGGCCCGGTCATTATGACCATTGGATTTTCCAGCTCTTCATGGATCTGATTATACATATAAAGATTTGTCTGATCTATCAGTTTTCTGTAGGAAGGACTGAATTGATCCACCATTGCCATTACCGATTCAATATTTTCAAAGGCCTTAAAGGGGGTATCCTCATAATGCTTCCCGCAGAGTATCATTCCTTCCTTGATGCCGGCATTGTATCCGCATTCACACCATAGTTCTCCGGAAAGAAGCTCTCCTTCCGCCATACTGGCAGAATCAAGTTTAAGGGGCACCCTACAGCGGGGGCAGTAAAGATAGGGTATAAATGAAAATGGTATGCCTGTTTTTGTTTCTTCCGCAGAGACGGTTTTCGGCATTCCTTCTATTTCATTCTCCAAAGAAAGAATATGGGCCTCCATTTCTTTTTTTTCGTTGATCAGTTCTTTACGTTTTTTTTCAAGAAGGTCTGAACACAGGCCCAGCACCACATCATCCTTGAATCTTGAAGTTTTCTGCAAAAAAAACAAAAGCTGTATTTCTTCGATGGTAAAATGATATCCCTTGTATTTAAGAATATTTTTCATATCCTCTTCACAGTTTTTATCGAATTCATATTGCTCTGCTTTTTTTACCGGGATCAGAAGTCCGTTATTGATATAATATCTTACTGTGCTTACATTAAGTCCGAATTTGTTTGCGAATTCTCCTATCTTCATTTTATGCTTCTCCTATGAACTACAGTATATGTTAAAGGTGTTTTTTGGTCAAGATGAACCCGGGTTCACTTATTTTGAAATTTGTATATTGCTGTAAAGGCCGGTTCAGAATGTATGATACAAACAAATAAAGAAATCCAAGGAGGTAATCAAAATGAAAAGAGTTATAATAACCAACAACAAAAAGGTAAAAGAAGCATTTGAAGGAAAGGCCGAAGTAAAATACATCAACAGCACAGCAATCGATATATTTGAAGAAGCAAGAGAACTTGCAAAAAGCGGAGGCAAAATGCTGGTGGATCCCACAAGAATGCCCGTAAAAAATTATTACAGAAGCATCCCCTTTCTGGTTGACGGCGGAGCGCCGTCTGAAAGAAGTATAGACCTGATAGAATCATGTCTTGGCAAGCTTGAAGGGAAAAAAGAAGGCTTTGCAAAGGAACCTGTCCTGGCTGGCCTGCAGCAGAACAAAGACATGGAACCTATAAAAAAAGTTATGGGCTGATCGATGTTTTCACTTTAAAACTAAACACGGCAAAACGTCCCTAAATACCCCGTATAAAGCAAGACCCCCCGGTTTTTCCTCCGGGGGATTTTGTTTTGCTTTTTTTACAACTATGTAAAACCCCTTCCAAAGATTTTTGACGCATATGCCATGCTCTGATATAATGAAAATTGCTTAAATATGAGAAAGGAGTGCACGGCTTTTTTGTTATCAAAGACTGTGCGATCATAATAATGAATAAAATTCTTTTGGTGGAGGACGATATAAGTATAGTCGAGAATCTGAAAGCGCTTCTGGAAGAAGAGGAATTCACAGTGGAGGTATCAACTACCCAGGAACAGGCGTTAAGGCTTTTGGAAAACAATAAATTCGATCTGCTGCTTCTGGATATTTCTCTGCCTGACGGCAGCGGTTATGCAGTATGCTCTGCGGCAAAAGCCAACTCTGCGGCAAACCTTAACATAGATACCCCCGTGATCTTTCTTACTGCCTATGATGATGAGGCTACTGCCGTAACCGGCCTGGACATGGGCGCAGAAGACTATATTACCAAACCCTTCAGACCCAGAGAGCTGGTTTCCAGAATAAAAAACATATTAAGAAGAAGCGGCAAATCCAAACCGGTGATAGAAATAAGCGATCTGAAAGTTGATTCTCTAAAAGGCACCGTACACAAGAAAGGAGAAGAAATTTTTCTTTCTGTACTGGAATACAGACTGCTTCTTGTTTTTCTCAATAATAAGGGCGTTATTCTTTCAAGGAACAAACTTCTTGAAGAAATATGGGATATAGCCGGAGAATTCGTAAATGATAACACCTTGACCGTATATATAAAGAGACTTAGAGAAAAGATCGAGGATGACCCTCAAAACCCGGAAATAATAAAAACCGTTCGCGGCATGGGATACAAAGTCGGGGAATAAAACCATCAAAACTACCAGTTTATAAAATCATCAAAAGAGCCGGAGAGAAGCAATGAAATTTTTGAGAAACAAAGAAATAATAAGACAGATGACGGTTTTTGGTGTATTAACAGTTCTGTTTACTGTTGCTGCTTTTTTTATTCAGTGGTACTGCAGTTTTCTTGTGCTGGCTGTTGCTGTTTGCTTTTGTCTGGTTTTTTTGATTTCCACAAAAAAACGTTATGACCGGATAGAGAAGCTTTCGGAAAAACTGAATCTGATCCTTCACGGCCAGGATTTTCTAGCCATTGACGATAATCAGGAAGGGGAGCTGGCTATCCTTGAAAGTGAAATATATAAAATGACGGTCAAACTGAGGGAACATTCTTATGCCCTTCAAAAAGAAAAAATATACCTCACGGATTCCATTGCAGATATTTCACATCAGTTGAGAACTCCCCTTACTACAATAAATCTGATAATGTCCTTTATGCAGAAAAAAAATCTTTCCGAAGAAAAGCGTCTGGAATACAATCAGGAAATAAATCAGAACCTTATAAGGATAGACTGGCTGATATCTTCTCTTCTGAAAATCTCAAAGATAGACGCAGGAACTGCCGGCTTCAAAAATGAACATGTTGATGTACGCGAACTGATAGACAGATCCTTTGACCCTCTTCTTATACCCATCGAAATACGTCAGCAGACTTTCAGCCTTGAAGTCACCGGAAAACCCGGATTCATGGGAGATATAAACTGGACCTGCGAAGCCCTTGGGAATATACTCAAGAACTGCATGGAGCACACCCCCGAAGGCGGCCTGCTAAAAGTGACTGCCCAGGAAAATGCCCTTTATACAGAAATAATCATAACTGATACAGGTAAAGGTATAGACCCCGATGACATGCCTCATTTATTTGAAAGGTTTTATAAGGGCAAAAATGCCAGTGATTCAAGCACCGGCATCGGGCTTGCACTGGCAAGAATGATCATTCAGAAGCAAAACGGAAGTATAAAACTGGAAAACCGCATCGAAGGCGGCGCAAAATTCACCATAAGATTTTACAAAAAAACCGAAAGCTAGATATACTTCAGGGGATTTACGAATCTGCCGTTGATCTGCATTTCAAAATGCAAGTGAGGTCCTGTGCTGTTTCCCGTGCTTCCCACTCTGGCTATCAGCTTTCCTTCATAAACTTTCTGCCCCGCATGTACAAGAATACTGCTGCAATGGGCATAACGGGACACAACGCCGTTTCTGTGATCGATCTCTACAACGTTTCCGTATGAATTTCTGTATCCCGCAGATACCACAGTGCCGCCGTCCGCAGCGTATATACTGTTTCCGCTGCCACAGGCCAGATCTACTCCCCTGTGAAGTCTTCCCCATCTATATCCGAATCCCGACGAAACATATCCTGCAGGGCATGGATTGCAATAGTGACCATCTCCCATGGTGGGGGGTATTTTTTTTGTTCCCACCAAAACCACCTTAGTCACCGGCTTGCTTAACACTTTTGTTTTTAATATGTCCCTTTTTGTTTCCTTGCCGTTAACTCTCGTTATCCTGGCAACGACTTCACTCTCTCCGTCCTTTCCTTTTACGGTTGTTGAATTTTCTCCTATATAGGCATCCGGGTTGTCTTTTTTCTTTGTTTCATAGGTCACTTTTTCTTTGTAGACCGCCTTTTCAACAGTTGTCACATGCAGCACGGGGGAATCTTTATCGGCAAACATTTTACCCTGCACTGCACCTGTTTTTTGTATATTGCCCAGTTTTGTATCCACTGTTTTTATTTTTACCTTTTCGGCAAATTTTACATCTTCGTATTCCACTCCGTCTTTTTTCTCGGAAAATCTTGCCAGAGTTTCTGTTAAAACTGTTTTTGCTTCCTTCTTTGTGGCAAGAGCCGCCACTCTTTTTTCATTTACATATATGCCGTATCCGCTGGCATTGATATCCTTCATATATGTAAGTCTTTTTAGGACCTCTTCCATGTCATCCACGTCCCGGTTTATTGTGACAACTTTTCTGAACTGTATGTCTTCCTTTTCACCTATGGTGATCTTGGCATTATAATGATCTGTAAGCTGATCGCTGGCGATATCCAGAACCTGTGTCACTTCTTTCTGTCCTTTTACAAGACCAAGAACCTTTCCGTTATATGAATACTCATAACCGGTAACATAATTGAACAGAGCCAGCACTCCCAAAGTTACCGCTACTATTCCTGCAAAGTATTTCAGCAGCATCACTTTTTTTCTGTCGGCCATTACTCTCAGAAATTTTATTCTGCGGTTTCCTCTGCTGACAACGGCTTCGGTTTTTTGGGCAAATTCCTCGTGGCTCCTGTCAAATTCAGAAACCAGGCTTGCCATGGTTTCTGAAACTGCGCCCTCCTTTTTCACAAAATTCTTCTTGAGATCCGAGACCTTTTCAGATACTTTATTTATGGGTTTCCGATACTTCCTCAGAAGAATTCTTTTTATATTATCGGTTTTTTTTGCCACGTTTCTTTTTTTTCTTTTTATTTCCCGGAGAACTCTATTATAAAATTCTTTTCCCGGTTTTATTTCTTTTCTTTTATCCATTGTTTTGCTTCTTCAGCCCTTTTTGGAAAACATACACACTGTTCTCCCGAATCTTTTGTTCCGGTATCCTTGCACAATCCGCAAAGATAATGGGTTTCCATATAATCAATGGGGAAACCGTTTTCCGTGAGTATGACAGCTCTGGCTTTTGTCAAGCTTTCTCCTTCTTCTCTGAGTTTTTTTATTTGCTGCTTTTTGTTTTGACGATCTGAGATCATTACCTTTGACAATTCTATGCTGCATTCTTTTATCTCTTCGTCTATCTCTCTTATAGCAGGGACTTTTTTATAAACTTCTTTTGTTTTTTCGTAAGCCGCATCCGCGGCCTTTTCACGCAGCTGTTCATAATATCTTTTTACCGTAGCTGCACCTGCCGCTATGCTTTGATTTTTTCCGTTATTACGGTTTATCAATACTTTATTTATATAATTGATATTTGGGTTTGGTATACCGCTGGTTTTTTTACATGCCTCAAGTATATCATTTATATCATA
>JAAYYX010000058.1 GCA_012515135.1 Clostridiales bacterium
ACAGACCTTTATTCCATAACCGTAAACAGACTTGGCAACCGGCCTTTGATAGTTTCTGCAGACACGATAGTTGTCAAAAACGGCGAGATCATAGGAAAGCCCGCCGATGAAAAGGAAGCTCTCCTGATACTTATGAAATTGAGCGGGTGCCATCATCTGGTGATAACGGGAGTGGCAGTCGCAGGAACTGTTTCCGGTCTTCCGGTTTGCAGGCTTTTTTATGAGACAAGCAAAGTTTTTTTTAAAAAATACGGGCATAGGGATATAGAAGGATATCTTTCTACCAAAGAACCCTATGATAAGGCAGGAGGATATTCGATACAGGGTCATTTTCGCAGGTATGTGGATCATTATGAGGGTGATCATGATAATATCGTCGGTCTGCCTCTTACCCGCTTAAAAGAGACTTTTGAAACCTTCAAATAAATATTCTGAAAGGAAAAAACAAAATGACAGATATCTCTCCAAACCAAGACAAAAAACTGATCATTGAAGTTGACGGTATATCATATGAAAGGATCCCGATAAAGACCCATGTGGTGACCCCTGATGATGATATCGCTGATGTGGCCAAAAAGTATGCAAGTCCCCACATAAAAGAAGGCGATATAATTTTTGTGTCAGAGAAGTGCACCGCAGCTTCACAAAAAAGAGCGATCCCCGTAGAAGAAATACATCCCAGAAAACTGGCTGTAACCCTTTCAAAATATGTTACCAAGACTCCCATAGGCATAGGCCTTGGCATGCCGGTCACAATGGAAATGGCCATACAGGAAGTAGGGACGCCCAGAATACTGCTGGCCGCAGTGGCCGGTGCAGTGGGAAGGGTTTTTCGCAGAAAAGGCTGGTTTTATGTTGTTGCAGGACGAAAAGCAGCCACCATAGACGGTCCCGCCGATTATGTGATACCTCCTTATAATGGATGTGTAGTATTAAGTCCCGCCGAGCCGGATAAGACAGCAAAAAGCATATCAGAAAAAACAGGCATAGAAGCCTGCATAGTAGATATAAATGATTTCAACGGTGAAGTCATGGGACGCTCCAGCACCAAAATAGATAAGACGTTTATAATCAAAGCATTGAAAGACAACCCCCTTGGTCAGACCAGGCAGCAGACCCCAATGGGTCTTATCCGAAAAGCATAGGAGTTAAAGTTCAAGTTCATACATGCACATTGCAAGGGCTGCTATACCTGCAGTTTCAGTTCTAAGTATGGTTTTCCCCAAAGAAACACTTTCAGCGCCGATACCTTTTAGGATATCGGCTTCTTTATTGGAAAATCCGCCCTCGGGACCTATTATAACGGCCATTCTCTCAGGCGCTTGTGAGTTCATGGAAAGCGTTCTCAGACAGTCTTTTATTGTTGTCGTTTCTTCATTTTCATATGGGAATATGATCACCGGGAAACTCTTGAGTCTCTGTATTATCTCTGAGAATAAAGCTGCCTGTCTTATTTCGGGTATTATTCCCCTGCCGCACTGTTTAGAAGCTTCTTCCGATATGCTTTTGAACCTTACGACTCTTTTCCAGAAGTTGCCTCTGTCTACAACAACAGTCCGGTCCATAAAAACCGGAACGATCTCCGATACGCCCAGCTCCACGGCTTTCTGCACCGTAAGATCCATTTTGCCCTGTTTGGGTATGCCTTGGAACAAAGTTACTCTTAGTTTCGGTTCTGCAGCAAATTTCTGTTTATCAATAATAAGCGCCTCGGCTTCATCCCTGAAGATCCCGCTTATTTCACAGATGTATTCCCACTGGTCAGAATCGGATATTACGATGGGGTCTCCCACGCGCATCTTAAGAACATCTTTTATATGGTGGAAATCATCCTCATTATCTATGAGTATAACGGAAGGTCCCACCTTGCTTTTGTCAACAAAGATTCTTTTCATTATATTGGCTGGAAACAGCGCACCATTCTCCTTTTTCTAATATTTTTTTTATGCGGAAACCCTGACTGACAAGTTCTTCTATTACCATTTCTTTTTTTTCTGTCAGTATGCCCGATGCAATAAATACACCTCCGGGCTCAAGGTTCTTCTTTATTTTTTTTGCAAGTTTCACTATTATCTCTGCCAGCAGGTTTGCAGCTATGATCTCCGCTTTGAATGGCAGATACTCCATTATATCAGCCTTGCGTACTTCTATTACATGATCTAAATTATTTTTTTTGATATTTTCTTCCGCAACTCTTACAGCTTCCGGATCAACATCAACAGCAAGTACTCTGCTGCTGCCCATAAGTGCCGCTGCCATGGAAAGTATCCCGGATCCGCATCCCGCATCAATGACTTTTTTTTGATCGCAGTCTTCTTCCTGCATCAGTTTGGCACATAGATATGTGCTTTCATGGGTGCCCGTTCCAAATGCCATTCCCGGATCCATGTAAATGACTTTGCCCTTTGTCGGTGCCCTTTTTTCTTCCCATGTGGGTTTTACTGTTATATCTTCCGTAAGGGATATCTCATGGAAGTGTTCCTTTCATGTATGTTTCCAGTCATCATCGGATACGATCCTGTCTTCCATGTACAGCCTTCCCAGATCCGTATCTTTACCAAGCTCCATATAAAGCTCATCACTTTTGAGCATCATGATATCTATCTTCATCTGCATCACTTTGCTGCGGTTCTCTTCGGTTTCCTCCAGCCAGAAAGTCACTTCGGGTTCATCTTCTTTTTCTGAAAGATCGGAAGATATGCATTCCGAATCGTTTTCATCAACGTTTTTGATCAGTTCTTTTATATCTTCTCCGCCTTTTATGCTGGTTTCGCTTATTCCCCTTGCCATCAGAAATGCGGTGATATATTCTATCCCCTGTTTAGATGTACATATTTTGACTTCGATGTATTTCATATTTTACCTCCGTTTTTTACATAAAGATTATACCATAAAACCCTTTGTTTGAAAAAAATGAAACTATGTGCTATGATTTTTTATACAGGATCAAAGGATATTATTTTATGGATACAGAAAATAAAATTGTAATATATTATTTTTCCGGCACCGGCAACACTGAGATCGTATGCGGCCTTCTTGCGGATGCTCTGACCAAAAAAAATATGCAAGTTTCACTGATATCTATGGAAGATGTCTCGTTTGATATCTCCCTTGATCTCATGGCCCCTTCAGATATGATAGGGATCGCCTCTCCCATACATGGTTTGGGCATTCCAAAGATCGTTTCAGAAAAATCAAAGAAAATCGCTGCAAGAGCAAGTAAGGATCAAAAAGTTTTTTTGCTGCTTTCAGCTGCGGATATAGTTAAGATAAACCATGCGGCAGGATCTGAAATATCAAAGATATTCTATAAAGAAGGAACATCTATATTCTACGAACGTATCATAGTTATGCCTTCGAATTTTCTCATTTCATATAATGACAGATTCAGCAGACAGTTATATGAGGCATCAAAAGAAAAAACAGCCCATATGGCTGATGAACTGCTTCTTGGCAAAGAAAGGCTCCTCCGCCCTTCGTTACTTTACAGAGCCCTGGCGAGGGCCGTCCATAAATGCGAAAGCGGTTATGGTGCCCCTTTTTTTGGCAATTCAATAATATCCGATGAAAAATGCACCGGTTGTATGACCTGTGTGAAAAACTGCCCAGTGCAGAACCTGAAGCTCACAGAGGGCAAAATACGAGGCGGCAAAGATTGTCTTATGTGTATGCGCTGTTTTTATATTTGTCCCGAAAAGGCCCTTTCAAGCAAATCATTCAAGTTCCCCATACTAAAAAAAGGCTATGACACAAAAAACTTTATTGATCTCTCCTCTTTTTCCGAGCCTTTCCTGACAGAAAAAACAAAAGGATTCTACAGGCACTTCCTGAAATACATCAATAATAAAGAGCTTTAGAACCGGATTTTACTATAATATTTTCGATCAACGATATAAATCTAAAAAGACATTTTTAGCAAACTTCTTTTTTGAGTTCTTTCATCAGTTTTTTTATATTATCTTCGATTTCTTTTATTACTTTTATAAACTCATCATCAGTCCCGCCTGTGGGATCTTCAAGATTCCAGTCTTCCCGCTTCTTAGCAGGCAAATACGGACATCCCACATTGCATCCCATGGTTACTACCACATCCACCGAAGGCAGCTCCGTTATCAGTTTGGGATGCTGGCTCTCTTCCATGTCTATACCATAAAGTTTTTTCACCAGACGGACAGCATCGGGATCGATGCGTTCTTTAAGTTCAGTGCCTGCCGAATAGCTTTCAAACAAACCTCCTGCTAAGTATCTCCCAAGAGCCTCTGCTATCTGGCTTCGGCAGGAATTATGTACACATATAAAGGCTACTTTTATCATTTCTTTTTTCTCCTTTTATACTTATCAGGATGCGGCTGATACCAGTATTTCAGTTTTTATGATTTATCGCTTTACTGCTTTTCGGACGGTTTTTGATAGTCCTTTTCCGGAAACCAGCTTTTGGTGTTATTTGCTATCCTTACAAGTATGAGCATTACCGGAACTTCTGTAAGCACACCTACTATTGTAGCAAGAGCCGCCGGGCTTTGTGTGCCGAAAAGCGATATGGCTACGGCGACGGCCAATTCAAAGAAATTCGATGCGCCTATCATTGATGCGGGTGCGGCAATATCATGGGGAAG
>JAAYYX010000059.1 GCA_012515135.1 Clostridiales bacterium
AGTGAAACAGTATACGGCCATGCTTTCTTTGATGGTATCGGTATGATAACTTTTTAGATCTATCGGCAGATATCCTTCTCTTGTAAGCCTCAGGTATGTTTCCATACTTTCTGTGTTTTTGAATCTGTTGCCCGTTATGCTCCCTGCCGTATCTCCCATGGACTCTTTGGAAAGATTGCCTCTTATATATGAAGAGGCACCGAGTCCGGCAGAAAGATATTCGTCTAAGGACCAGTATTTCAGATTATGCCGGCATTCGGCCCCGGGCCTTGCCGTGTTTGATATCTCATAATGCACATAGCCTTCGTTTTTCAACGCATGAAGAGCTTCATGGTACATCCTTCTTACTATGCTTTCTTCTGTAAGATCCAGCAGTCCCTTTTTGTAATTTCTGCAGAAAGAAGTTCCTTCCTCCAGTTGCATGCTGTAAAAAGAAATATGTTCGGGAGCCAGTTTTATAACTTCTCTGATGGTGTTTTCCCACTGCTTCAAAGTCTGGTCCGGCACTCCGAACATAATATCGAAATTTATGTTTTCAAAACCTGCATTTCGTGCGTTTTCATATGCATCCAAAATATGGTCTTTTTTGTGGACCCTCCCGAGGCGGACCAGTATCTCATCGTCCATGGACTGGACTCCCATGCTGAGCCTGTTTATGCCTCCGGCTTTATAGGCTCTGAGTTTTTCCCTTGAAAGAGAGTTTGGGTTCCCTTCTATTGTGATCTCCGCAGCTTCTGAAACATGGAAATCCCTGTATATTGCTTCAGTTATTCTCTCCATTTGCTCTGCTGAAGCAAAAGACGGAGTTCCGCCCCCTATGAAAACAGTATCCACAGTGTAATTTTCACTGTACTCTTTTGCCAGGACCCGGATCTCATAAGAAAGGGCATTGATATAATCATTTTTTTTCTGTTCATCAAGGTCATCAAAAGAAAGAAAACCGCAGTATCTGCATTTTTTCTCGCAAAAAGGTATATGGATATAAAGACCCAGCTTATTTTTCATTCTTTTCTGTTTCTTTTGCTTCCCTCTCGGCCCGGTCTGCTTCAAGCTGTCTTTCCACCATGCTGTCCCAGCTGAACCCGCATTCATCGCACCTGTAAAAAACTCCGCTTTGGAAGCTTTTGTGAGATATCTCTGCTGTTCCGGCCATTATTTGCTCTTTTATCTCGGGCATTGAGGCAACCAGAGTGGATACTTGTTTGATTATTTTTGTTGATCCGCATTTGAAGCATTTTCTTTCTTTTACCATTTCAGACTCCTTTATTTATTATCATCATATTTAAGCACTGCGGTAAAAGCTTCCTGGGGCACTTCGACTTTGCCGAACTGTCTCATACGTTTTTTACCTTCTTTTTGTTTTTCGAGAAGCTTTTTCTTTCTTGAAATATCACCGCCGTAGCACTTTGCAGTAACGTCTTTTCTGTAGGCCCTCACCGTTTCCCGGGCTATGACCTTCTGTCCTATGGATGCCTGTACAGGGACTTCGAACTGGTGCATTGGTATTACTTCTTTGAGTTTTTCGCAAACAAAGCGTCCCCTGGCATAAGCTTTGGACTCATGTACGATCATAGAAAAAGCATCTATCAGTTCTTTGTTGAGCAGAATGTCCATTTTTACAAGATCTGATTTTTCATATCTTATGAATTCGTAGTCCAGGGAACCATAGCCTCTGGTCCTTGATTTTAAGGCATCAAAGAAATCATATATGACCTCGTTAAGAGGCATTTCATAATGCAACTGAACTCTTTTGGGTGTGATATATTCCATGTGGAGCATACGGCCTCTTCTATCCTGACATATTTCCATTATTGC
>JAAYYX010000268.1 GCA_012515135.1 Clostridiales bacterium
GATAACATGGGCAGGTGTTCCGTATTCCTCAAGTATTTTCATACATTCTTTTCTGCAGGGGTGATCAGTATTCATCATAATACTCAAACTCAAAATCCTCTATCCGCACCGTATCTCCCTCAGAGAGACCCAGCACTTTCATTTCTTCCAGAGCTCCGCTCTTTTCAATATATTTATAAAGGTATCGCAGCGATCCCATATCGTTGAAATTTGTGGAATCGAATATCTTTTTTAGCTGTTTTCCGGAAAGGATGAATATTTTTTCTTCCCCTGCGATCCTTTCTTTCTTATGCTTTTCAACAGAAACATTGACTTTTCTGTAATCCGAATCCATGGCTATGTCATCTTTTTCAAAATCAAAGGTCTCTGTTATTTCCTCTTCCCGGTGCCTTTCAGTCTCCGCCAACAGAGCTGCCGTTTCCTTGAGCAGATCATCTATGCCGGTTTTGGCGGCGGCGGAAACAGGAAATACCTTTATGCCCATATCTTCCGCATAACTGCGGAATTCTTCATATTTTTTAATCGCCTTTTTTGTTTCTTCCCCGTCTCCGGTCAGAAGATCCATCTTGTTCGCACATACTATCTGCGGTTTTTTTGCCAGACTTTCACTGTAAAGGGTCAGTTCCGTATTGATTTTATCAAAATCCTCTTTCGGATCTCTTCCTTCGCTGCCGGCAGCATCCACCACATGGATAAGTACCTTTGTCCGCTCTATGTGTTTGAGAAATCTGAATCCCATCCCGGCTCCCTTATGAGCCCCTTCGATTATGCCTGCAATGTCAGCCATTACAAAGCCTGTCCCGAAGGCCTCCACCACTCCCAGATTGGGAGTGACAGTGGTAAAATGGTACTCCGCTATCTTGGGTCTGGCTCTGGTGCATGCGGAAAGCAGAGTGGATTTGCCTGTGCTGGGAAAGCCAACAAGGCCCACATCAGCTATCAGTTTGAGTTCAAGGTCAACACTTCTCTCTCTGGCAGCTCCGCCGGCTTCGGCAAAATTAGGGGCCTGTCTTACTGAATTCTTGAAGCGGACATTGCCTCTGCCGCCTCTGCCGCCTTTGGCCGCAACAAAAGAATCTCCGGCATCCCTAAGATCTTTCATTACAAAGCCGGTTTCGTTGTCGGTCACCACAGTACCGGGAGGTACTTTTATTACCAGATCCTCTCCCCTCTTCCCGAACTTTTTGCTTTTCATGCCATCCTGTCCGTTTTCCGCCTCATACTTTTTTTTGTAGCGAAAATCCATCAGCGTTCTTAATCCGGCATCGGCAACAAAAACAACATTGCCGCCGTTTCCTCCGTCGCCTCCGTCGGGCCCGCCTTCGGGTACGAAGGGCTCTCTTCTGAAAGAAACTGCACCGTTTCCGCCCTTTCCCGATCTTATTTTGATTTTCGCTTTATCTACAAACATAATACCTCATCAATAACAGTTTAACACAGGCTGTCATGACTTAACAATCTTAAAAAGGCAGCCTCTGTGAGGCTGCCTGATTTTTATGCTTCTTTGGAATATACGCTTACTTGCTTTCTTTTTTTGCCTGTTCTTTCATACTTAACGGCTCCATCTATCTTAGCAAATAATGTGTCATCTCCGCCGATGCCTACGTTATTACCGGGATGTATCTTTGTTCCCCTCTGTCTTACCAGTATGCTTCCGGCACTTACGTACTGTCCGTCGCCTCTTTTGACACCGAGTCGTTTGGATTCGGAATCGCGTCCGTTCTTGGAACTACCTACACCTTTTTTACTTGCCATGATTTCACCTCCTTATTTAAGGTCTTTTTCTATTGCCTCGATGATCACAGGCTTTGTTGCCTTTTCATCGATCTTTATATTATTCTCTTTTGCGAATGCCACGAGTTCGTCCTTTTTCATGCTTTTCAGGGAAGGAGCTTTGTTTTCCTTAACAGTTTCCTGTTTCTTTTCCTGCTTCTTCTCTTCTTTCTGAGCTTCTTTCTTCATGGCCTCGGTCTTGGGCTTCATTTTCGGAGCCTGTTTCTTCGCCCCTCCGGTTTTCTTTTCTGCGGATTTGTCTGCGGGTTTCTTTTCTCCGGGCTTCTTATCCTCCGCCTTTTTTGCTTCTGCAACTTTGCCTGCCGGTTTTGCGGAAGGTTTGCCTGCTTTTTTGGGTTTAGCTGCTGCTTCCGTCTTTTCGGGCTCTTTTTTCTTCTCCGGTCTGGGCTTATCTTCATTGATGCCCGTTATTTCTACCATCGAATAGGGCTGTCTGTGCCCCTGCTTCTTTCTGTAGTCTTTCTTGGCTTTGTATTTATAAATTATTACTTTATCGCCCTTGCCGTTTTCGACTACGTAACCGTATACCTTTGCTGCGTCCAGATAGGGTGTGCCTATTTCGATCTTTTTGCCCTCGCCTATCATCAGGACTTCATCAAAAACAACTTTTTCGCCGGCCTGTTTTTTGATTTTTTCA
>JAAYYX010000269.1 GCA_012515135.1 Clostridiales bacterium
CATGTACAGGCAGCATCTCCATTATCTTCTCCACAAGATAAATAAGTCCCTGGGTGGTTATCCCTCCGGGGGCGGGAGTTCCGGTCCCGGGTGCCGATGCCGGATCCAGCACATCTATATCAATAGTAAGGTATACGGAATCATATTTTCTGTATCTCATTGCTATTTCTTTGAAGGCATTGGGATATCCCCTTGTAAAGATCTGCATGGCGGATATCATTCCGATCTCGGGATTCTCTTTTAGCATCTCCAGTTCTTCTTTTTCTGCGGCACGCACACCGACAAAAAACAGGTCCTCCGGCTTTATGACATCGTTTAATGCATGTCTTGCAGTGCTTGAGTGGGACCAGTGTCTTCCTTCAAAACTTTCTGCCAGATCAAGATGGGCATCAAAATGTATTATTCCTATCTTTGCATCCGGATCTTTTTCTCTCTGATATTTTGCATATGCCTTATGGAGCGGTATCGTCATTGAATGATCGCCGCCGACAAAAACACTTAATTTCCCCTGCTGCATAACTTTGTACCCTGCATTTTCAGCATTCACATAAGTGGCCGCATATGTTTCGTCGACTATCAGATCTCCAAAATCATACAGATCATTTTTTTCTATGGGGCACCAGCTGTCGGTACCTTCCGGCATGAATCTTCTGGCCAGATCTCTTATCTTCCCGGGTGCTTCCACTGCACCTTTGCCCAGCAAACTGCCGCCGTCATAGGGTATGCCCATCATGCATACTTTTGCCTGTTCGGGAGATCCGGCTCCCATTCCCAGCCAGTCTTCCTTTTTTATCATGCTTCTGTCTATCATTTAAACTGCCTCCTGTACTTTCTCTTTTTTATTCCCGGGTTTTCCGGCTCTTCACTGCCGGATACAACGGCCGTAGCCCTTTTGGGCCAGTGCCGGAAAATGACTTTGTATACAGTATTATAACACAGGATATTAAAAATCGAATATAAAAAAACGGAAAAATATCGGCCGGTTTTTTGCCTTTCCCGTTTTTTTAACTGTTTTGCGGTCATGGCATAAACTCCAATTCATATCCGTTCCCAGTCCACCGCTGTTTCCTCTTTGAGTTTTATAACATAACCCCTTCCCGGCTCCGGGATCCATGAAAACATGTTTTTTTGGGGATCCGGGAAACAGTTCATCATTATGACAGAGATCACGCCGCCGTGGCATACCGCCATGCCTTCCTCATCGAAGGCGATCAGCATTTTTTTGTATCCTTTCATGACCCTTTCCCCGAAATCAGCCAGTTCTTCCCCGCCGGGGAACCCTGTCCTTTCACTGCCGGATGCAAACCAATGGGAGTATTCGGCGATCTCCATGAGTTCTTCATGGGATCTCATTTCATAATCTCCGAAATCCAGTTCCTTAAGTTCCTCTATTATAAGGTGCTTGGTATCACCGTATATGACAGAAAGCGATTCTTCTGTTCTTTGCATTCCGGATGTAAAAACGAAGTCGGGAGCAGGCCTTGGATATATGCCTTTCTCCGAATACTCTTTGAGCTTTGCTATCCCTTCGGGCGCCAGGGAAACATCGGTCCTGCCGTAATAGTATTTATTTATATTTCCTTCTGTTATCCCGTGTCTTATCAGATACAGTTTTCGTTCTTTCATTGCGATCCCTTTTTTATAAAAATACAACGGGTGCCGCAACAAACCGAAACGGCACCCTTGAATTTGTCGATACTGTCATTCTGCCGGCACATTCCCGGCATCAGCTCAGTCGGATATTTCCTTTTTCTTCTGTAATGCAGCGCCCCATATCATTACCACGGCAAACACTATCAGATAATACACAACAGCCATCCTGTGGGAAAAACATGCTGCTACTATCATGAAAAGGCTTCCGCATAATGCCAGAGCCGGCGCAACGAATCTCTTGAATGTGGGAAAATCTTTTTCTTTTTTCATCATCATGATGAATATGGGTATATAAAGAGCGTATATGGTAACTATCGGCAGTTCCGATGTGTCGAAACAGAAAGGTCCGAACCATGGTGCCGTAAGGTTTGCTCCGTAGAAGTAAAGCAGCCAGAAACCGCAAAGCATAACTCCTGCTATAGAAGCATTGGTGGGCATGTTAGTACTTTTGTCCACCTGGTTGAATATCTCCGGTCTGGGTCCTCTTTTTCTTACTGCTATGGAATAAAGCCCTCTGGTACATCCCAGCATCAGACCGTTCAATGTGCCCAGGCAGGATACAACTATAAGTACGAATATCAAAGTCCCCGCAACACTGCTGAATATGGTCTCAAAGGCCATCTTTGCTGCGGCTTCGCCTCCGGCCATCATGGTTTCATTGGAAACTGCCCCTGCAAGGCCTATATAATAAACGATATATATAATAACGATAAGTATGGTGCCTCCCAGCAAAGCCCTTGGCAGATTCTTTTTTGCATCTCTCAGTTCCGCATTTATACTGGTGGCGATTATCCATCCTTCATATGCGAAAGATGTGGCAACGACCGCAGTGAAAAGTGCCGAAGATACGCTGTCAGTCTCCTGGACCACCGTTGTGAAATTCTCAACAGTCATTCCGGAAGACAGCCCGTATATGGTACCTCCCACGGCCATGAGAAGCAGCGGAACAAGTTTGATGGCAGTTGTGGTCACCTGGAATTTCCCGGCGATCACCGGAGAAAGAGCATTTATACCGTAGCTCATTATCAGATAAAAACCTGATATGGTCATGCATTGAGGCCCTACTATGTCCCATCCGAAAAGTACGCATGTGTATCTGGCGGATACCCATGCCAGCACTGCTGTCAATGTGGGATAATAGATTATCGCCATGAACCATCCGACATAATAGCCGTATTTTTCACCCAGTGATGCCTCGGCATAATCGACTATTCCATTGACTTTTTCGTATTTGGTGGCCATCACCGCAAATGTATAGGCACATGCCACCATTATTATGCCTCCCAGGACCCATGCAAGTATACCCAGCGGCAGATCGCCTCCGGTGGATGCAAGGATCTTTTCTGCTTTGAAAAACACACCACTGCCTATTACTATCCCCATAACCATGGCGATGGCTGTGACCAGTCCGTATTTTTTCTGTAACTCAGTCCCCATTTTTATTAACCTTCTTTCATAAAAAATATTATTTCCCCGATAGTCTATCACTTTTATGGCTTGTTTTCAATGAATTTTGCAAATATGACATTTTCATACATTCTTTTATTATGTCGGTAAAAATATGTCCCGGTTATGTTATTATATTAGTATCATTATACATATCACTTTACATATACTGTTTTACAACAATTATTTTTTGGAGGTGTTGATGATATGAAGAAAGCTGTTTCAAAATCAAGTATTCTTTTGTTTTCCATTATGCTGGTGACCGTCCTTTGTTTCGGATGCGGCGATAATGAAGAAGCCGATGTCCAGGAAACGGAAAAGGCCGAAATAGGCATCTCCTTTATGGAAGACACTGAATCAGGAGAATACTCAGAGGATCTGCAGGTATATATCGATGCAATAGAAAAAGCCGATGCAGAACCTGTTCTGCTTCCTCTTATCGAGAATGAAGAAGATGCAGAAGAAGCCCTTGATGATGTGGATGCCCTGGTATTAACAGGAGGAGAAGATATCGACCCCTCATACTATGATGAAGAACCGGATGAAAACCTTGAGGATGTCAATGAAGAAAGAGACACATCCGACTTTTTGCTGCTTGATGAAGCTCTTGATGAAGATCTCCCCGTTCTGGCCACCTGCCGCGGAATGCAGGTACTCAATGTTGCCTGCGGAGGCAGTCTTTATCAGGATATACCGACCCAGTACGATACGGACATGCTTCACAGATCTGTGGATCAGGTGGAATTTGTATGGCATAACATAAATATCGACAGAGGTTCTCTGCTGGCGGGCATCATGAGTGACGGAGATCTGAAAGTCAACTCATGGCATCATCAGGGAGTCAAGGATCTGGGCCAAGGCCTTAAGGTAGTTGCCGTGGCCGATGACGGTATGATAGAAGCCATCGAAAAAGAAGATGAAACCTTCGTCCTGGGAGTCCAGTTCCATCCGGAATGGCATATAGATTACGGCGATAAAGAATTTCTGGCGTTTTTCGAGATCCTGGCAGATCAAGCTGAGAACGGAAACGACTGATGATCTTGTAAATATCTACCTGTCGAAAAATGTCACTTGGCCTGTTTCAAGGCTGTATTTTGCCCTGACTACAACAAGAGTGCCTTTTTTGACAAGATCGGCGATGATGGGACTTTTTTGCAGTTTATCTGCCGAGTGTTCTATGTTTAGATCTTCAGATCTTTTTATGAACTCCTCCCGAGTGATATCAGCCCCTGCTTTTGCACAGGCATTTTCGCAGATCTCATTAAGCATGGCAGAAAGGGGATCATTGCCCGGCAACTCTTCGCCCGAAAGAAAAATATCAACGGCCGAACTGACTGCTCCGCATTTGTCATGTCCCAGTACAACAACTACAGGAACGCCAAGGTGCTCTGCGGCATACTCGATGCTGCCTATATCACAGTCCCCTGCCAGATTGCCCGCATTCCTGACTACAAAAATGTCTCCCAGACCCGCATTAAAAATGTGTTCGGGAGGAGTCCTTGAGTCAGAGCAGGTGAGAACTGCAGCATAAGGAGACTGACCGTTTTCGGCGAGATCTTTTCTTCTTTGGAAAGAAATGTCCCCCGGAGACTCAAGCCCCTTTACAAATCGTTCATTGCCTTTCTTCAGAAGATCAAGTGCTTCCGAAATGCCGAATTTTTTATTTGTCATTACAGTGTTTTCCTTTCTGTTATTTGGGTATGATTATATCATAAAACTTGATGGAGGATTAATATCATGAAAAAATTTATAATTTTGACCATTGCTGCGATCCTTCTTGTAATGACCTTCACTGCATGCAGCGACGATGCCCCGCGGCCCGGCTGAGGAGACTCCGTTAAGTGTGCGTCGGTGGCGTACGTTGAAAAAAGCTGAAAATGAATGGCCGAAATCAATAAAAAGAGAAATGACGGATGTCATTTCTCTTTTTGCATATTGCATCTTCAAAAAATTTTACTGTCTTTTTATTATCATTCCGATAAAATTCATGTACCTGCCGCCGCCGGCTTCCATGGCTGCCCTGTCTTCTACAGCATATTCATTGTCACAGGCAAGCCAGTCGGCCCATGCTTCTTCATTGCTCTCCATTTCATGTATGGAAAGTATATCAACACCTTCTGTTTGTCTTATCAGCCTTTCCCAATAAAGGGCATCGTGTATGTAGTCCATCTGTTCGGGCGTCCATGAAAGGAGCAGTTCCTTTGGCAAGTTGTCGTGACAGTCCTTTTTCATTCCCGGGACAGAAATATATATGTACCCGCCCCTTTTCACATAGGGAAGAAGTTTTTGACCCAGGTAATCCTTCTCTCTTCCGAAGTAATTATATGAATCCGTGCTTACTACCGCATCAAAGAAATCCTTTGCATATGGAAGATCATTGGCATCGGCATGTATGGGTATTATCTTATCCGTATCAAGACCGGTGCTTCTGAAAAACTCCATATTATCTGTGGGATCAGACCAGAGATCCGTGGCGAATACCCGAAATCCGTATTCCTTTACCAGGAAGACCGAAGTAAGGCCCTGACCGCTGCCCAGATCCATTACAGTAGCTCCCTTGGGTATATTATGTCCTTCCAGAAGTTCCTCCTGAAGTTTGATGGGATTTGGCCCCATCATCTTATCCATATATTTGTCGTATTTATGTGCCAGTTTATATTTCATTTCATTATCCTTCCTTTGTTTTCCATCGATCATGGCTATTAAAAGCCATATTAAGTGATTTTGGGCACAAAAAATGTGCCTTGTTTTGTTCCATAATAGCTCTACCTCTTTCAAAAGAGTTTTCAAAACCAGCAAACCGGAAAATAAAGGGGTAATATCACCTCTTTTGCTGTTTACGGTTTTGATTTGATGCTATAGAACAATCTCCAAAAAGCACTTCCTTTTTCCTGTTTTTTATTTTTACATTTTTTATTATACAACTCCCTTTTTTCATTGTCAATTTTTCCTGTGCTTGTTTAAAAAACCAGACATGAGGTATAAATAAAATATTGATTTTTAAATAATGGAGGTAAATATATTATGAAATGGACATGTACGATATGCGGTTATACCCATGAAGGAGACCAGGCTCCGTCAAACTGCCCCCAGTGCAAAGCAGGCGGAGAGAAATTCAAAAAAGTCGAAGAAGGTGAACGCAGTTGGGTAACAGAACATGAAGTTGGCATTGCCAAGGGCGTAGACCCCATGATCATTGAAGGCCTTAAAGAAAACTTTATGGGCGAATGTAGCGAAGTGGGCATGTATCTGGCCATGGCAAGGGTGGCTCACAGAGAAGGCTATCCGGAAATCGGCATATACTGGGAAAAGGCGGCTTTCGAAGAAGCGGAACACGCAGCAAAATTTGCTGAGCTTCTGGGCGAAGTTGTCACAGCTTCCACAGAAAAAAATCTTCAGATGAGAGTGGATGCCGAATGCGGAGCATGCGCAGGCAAAATGGAACTTGCCAAGATGGCAAAAGAAAAGAATCTTGATGCCATCCATGACACAGTGCACGAAATGGCCAAGGACGAAGCAAGACACGGCAAGGCCTTCGAAGGACTGCTAAAGAGGTATTTCAAATAAAATACTATTTATAAGATCAAAAGAGTGCAGTATATACTGCACTCTTTTGGTTATGCGATCATTGTTTTTTTACCAGTTCTATGGCTTCCTTACCTGTCATATGATCTACTTCTATCTCCACCATATGAAAGAGTTTGAACTCTTTTTCTATCTCTGTTTTTCGTCCTTCCACCTGCTTTGGGGAATATTTTTCTGCCAGCT
Organism: Clostridiales bacterium; assembly: GCA_012515135.1. Lineage (GTDB taxonomy): Bacteria > Bacillota > Clostridia > Peptostreptococcales > Anaerovoracaceae > UBA1422. The sequence continues at coordinate 6,868 of JAAYYX010000269.1, forward strand.
TCTCAATGGCTTTTCTCTTTTCCGTCTCATCATGAAGCACTCGTGCCCTTCCGAAACAAATGACGCTCCTGAAATATGTGGTGTATTCCTCCGGAACTATCTGATCTTTATCTATGACACAAAATGATACTTTGCTTTGCCTTTCTATGGCCTCCAGCTTATGCCCCGATTTAGCACAATGAAAAAATATCTTCGAATCATAATAAATATAACTTACAGGTACAGCATAGGGGTAATCATCGTCACCCGCCACAGCCAATACTCCGGATTTTCCTCTTTCAAGAACTGCCTTTGCATCTTCAATTGACATTAGCTGTTTTTTTCTGCGCATTTCTCTGAACATCAGGCTCCCTCCTTATTCAGCTTTTTCGTAACTGGTACTGTCAAAAAATATATCACTGTTATTATCTTTTAAATAAAAAGGTTTGTCAACGGCTTAAAATGCCCGGGCTATTTTGCCGTTGCAAAAACCGCTTTAGAGTAGTACCATAGAAGAGTATAAAAAAATCAGAATATGATATTTGAGCCTTTTGGCATCAAAAAACGAAAAACCGAAAGAGAGGAAAGCAGAATGAATTTTCCTGTAACAAAGACAACTTCACCTAAAGCGAAACCCGATCCAAACAACCTGAAATTCGGTACAGTTTTTACCGATCACATGTTCATTATGGAATATGCGGAGGGAAAGGGCTGGCATGACGGAAGGATCGTTCCCTATGGTCCTCTTCAGATGGATCCTGCCACAGTGGTCTTTCATTATGCACAGGAAATGTTCGAGGGACTGAAAGCCTACAAGACAAAGGAAGGCAAAGTCCAGCTTTTCAGACCTGAAATGAATGCAAAAAGAACCAACAAGACCAACGAAAGGCTATGCATCCCCACCATAGATGAAGATGTTTTCGTGGACGCAGTATGTCAGATAGTCAAAACAGATGCAGACTGGATACCCGAAAAAGAAGGAACTTCTCTTTATATAAGACCCTTTATAATCGCAGACGAGCCCTTCATAGGTGTGCGTCCTTCAAGGCATTACAAATTCATGATAATCCTAAGCCCTGTGGGACCCTACTATGCCGGAGGACTTGCTCCGACCAAAATATTCGTGGAAGACAAATATGTCAGGGCAGCCCTCGGCGGCACCGGAGAAGCCAAGTGCGGAGGAAACTATGCTGCAGGACTAAAAGCCCAGGAAGAAGCCGCTGCCCGGGGCTATGAACAGATCCTGTGGCTGGACGGCATGGAAAGAAAGTATGTGGAAGAGATCGGAACTTCAAATGCATTTTTCATAATAGATGATGAAGTAATAACGCCTCCCCTGGAGGGCACCATCCTTCCCGGCATAACCAGGGCTTCAGTAATAGAAATACTCAAAGACAAAGGTCATAAAGTTTCAGAAAAAAAACTCACCATAGATGAAGTGACGGCAGCACACAAAAAAGGAACTTTCCGTGAAATGTTCGCGGCGGGCACCGCTGCAGTTATCTCTCCGGTGGGAGAGCTCTGCTACAAAGAAGAAAAAATGGTCATAAACGGCGGAGGCATCGGCCCCGTGGCCAGATACGCCTACGATACCATCTACGGCATACAGACAGGCACAGTCAAAGACAAAAAAGGATGGATCACGGAAGTGAAATA
>JAAYYX010000270.1 GCA_012515135.1 Clostridiales bacterium
AAAAACCCTTGACATTGACAGGGGTATAATGTAGAATTATCAAGCGACTTTATGAGATTTTTTAAGTACGGAGGACGACGGACATGAGAGTTAAGGTTACATTAGCCTGTACAGAATGCAAGCAAAGGAACTATGATACGGTCAAGGACAAGCAGAAGGATCCTGATCGCATCGAGCTCAAAAAGTATTGCAAATTCTGTAAAAAACATACACTTCACAAAGAAACAAAATAAGGAGTGAAAAAAATGGCAAAGGACAGAAGCAGAGGCAAAGAAAGAAACAGGAAAGGCAAAGCACAGAGCACAGAGGATATCAAATCCAGAAGGAAAGCAAGGAATCAGGCTGCGGCAGCTGCACCAAAAAAAGAGAAAAGAAGCTTACGGGAGTATTTCAAGGGCGTTAAGCTTGAGATGAAAAAAGTGGTATGGCCGACCAAAAAGGAACTGGGTTCATATACGGTAGTTGTTTTGGTGGCATGTGCTTTCTTTGCCCTGGCATTTTTCGTGATAGACACAGGATTCCTGGCAGTTCTTGAGAGATTGCTGGGCATTTCCATGTGATCGAGAGGAAAGAAATGACAGATACAAACAAAAAAAAGCCCGTAGACAAAAATATCAGCACACAGGAAGAAGAAAACACACCTGAAACGGCTGCTCCCGTTGAAAGCGAAGGTCTTCGCGGAGACGGTACGCCACAATGGTATGTGGTGCATACATATTCGGGTCATGAAAACAAGGTGAAAGCCAATATCGAGAAGCTTGTGGAGAGCAGGGGAATGCAGGATCTGGTCCTTAACATTGTCGTACCCACAGAAGATAAGGCGGAACCAAAGGATGGAAGAATGGTCATCAAGACCCGCAAAATGTTCCCGGGATATGTAATAGTCAAGATGATAGTAACAAATGAATCATGGTACCTGGTCCGCAATACCCAGGGAGTCACGGGATTCGTGGGCCACGGGTCAAACCCTGTGCCGCTGACTGTGGAAGAAGTCAGACGTATGGGTATCGAGAAGATACATATAGATCTGGATCTCCACCCGGGAGACAGCATAAAGGTCATCAACGGTCCCTTTGAAAGTTTCATGGGTGTTGTTGAAGAGGTCAATGAAGAAAAAGAAACAGTGAAGGCAAAGATATCCATGTTCGGAAGGGATACCCCCGTAGAACTGGAATTCGCTCAGATAGATAAAATGTGACGAGGGATCGCATACCGGCAATGCCGGATACGATATATAATATAAGGAAAGGAGGAAAAGCATGGCTAAGAAGATCGATAGCTATATCAAACTGCAGATACCCGCCGGCGGAGCAACTCCTGCACCACCTGTAGGACCGGCACTGGGGCAGAAAAGTGTTAATATAATGGATTTCTGCAAACAGTTCAACGCCAAGACCCAGGATCAGCAGGGGATGATAATCCCGGTAGTGATAACAGTTTATGCAGACAGATCGTTTTCATTCATTTGCAAAACGCCGCCTGCAGCAGTGTTGCTGAAAAAAGCAGCCGGACTTGAATCGGCTTCCGGAGAACCCAACAAAACAAAAGTGGCAACACTCAAAAGAGAACAGTGCGAGGAGATCGCAAAACTGAAGATGCCCGATCTTAATGCGGCAGACCTGGACTCGGCAACAGAGATGATCAAGGGTACCGCAAGGAGCATGGGCATAGTAGTAGAAGATTAATAAGTGGGAGGACATTGAGCCGATAGCACCACAAGGAGGTAAAAATGCCTAAAAGAAGCAGAAATTACAAAGAAAACGCAAAAAAGATAGAAAAAGCAAATCTTTACGAACCGAAAGAAGCTGTTGCGCTGGCAGCGGAAACAGCAAAAGCGAAATTCGATGAGACGATCGAAGTTCATATCAAGCTGGGTGTCGACGGAAGACATGCAGACCAGCAGGTAAGAGGAGCTCTTGTACTTCCTCACGGCACAGGCAAATCAAAGAAAGTTGCAGTTTTTGCAAAGGGCCCCAAAATAAAAGAGGCCGAAGATGCAGGAGCGGACTATGTTGGAGCAGAAGATCTGGCACAGAGGATACAGTCGGAAAACTGGTTCGATTTCGATGTTGTTGTGGCTACTCCCGATATGATGGGAGTTGTGGGAAAGCTTGGTAAAGTTTTGGGACCAAAGGGACTTATGCCAAACCCGAAATCCGGGACTGTAACCATGGATCTCGAGAAAGCTCTTTCCGACATAAAAGCAGGAAAAGTGGAGTATCGTCTTGACAAGAGCAATATAATCCACACTACCATAGGAAAAGCTTCCTTCGGAGCTGAAAAACTTAATGACAACTTTATGGCACTTATAAGTGCGGTTATTAAAGCAAAGCCTTCGGCAGCAAAGGGACAATATTTGAAAAGTGTGACTGTGGCCGCAACCATGGGGCCCGGGATCAAGATCAATACGGCTAAACTGACAGCCAACTAAAAGAGCCGTAACAAAACTTAAGAAAACGAAACCGTAGACAGCGGGCGCGAAAGCTTAATCTCCCGCCGAGGTACAATATAAAATATTGACCTTGTTTGTCTGTGGCAAACAAGGTTTTTTATGGAGTACCGTAAAAAAGGCCAAACAGCAAATGAAAAAGGCCGGAAAGGAGAACTCAGAGAATGAATGACAAAATAAAGGCAGCTTATGCGCAGAAGCAGGTTGTCATCGATGAGATCAAAGATAAATTCGAAAAAGCACAGTCGGCAATAGTTGTTGACTATATAGGGATCACAGTGGCACAGGCTGACAAAATGAGAAAAAATCTTCGTGAAGCGGATGTGGATTATACCATTTACAAGAACACTCTTGTCAAAAGGGCAATAGAAGGAACTGATTATGAGAAGCTGGAAGGAGTGCTGACAGGACCCAGCGCATTTGCCATAAGCTATGATGATGTAACGGCACCGGCAAGATTAATAAATGATGCCATAAAAGAATTCAAAAAAATGTCTTTCAAGGGCGGTATCATAGAGGGAACTTATTATGACGCGGAAGGGCTTAAGACAATAGCCATGATACCGTCGAAGGAAGAACTGATAGCAAAATTCATGGGAAGCATCCAGTCACCGGTAGGCAAGGCAGTCCGCACATTTGCGGCCATTGCCGAAGCAAAAGCTGAAGGTGGCGATGACTCATCCGAGGCAGAAAAGAAAGAAGAAAAAGCGGTCCGGGCGGCTGAAGAGATAAAGGAAGAAGTCCAAGCCGTGAAAGAAGAAGCTGAAAAGACAAAGGAAGAAGTCAAAGCCGTGAAAGAAGAAACGGAAGAAACAACGGAAGAAGCAGAACCTGCAAAGGAAGAAGCTTGATATCCAAAAGAACAAAAAACATAAAACAGTAAAAGAAAAGGAGATAATAAAATGACTAAAGCAGAGATAATCGAAGCCATAAAGAACATGTCAGTTATGGAACTGAACGAACTGGTTGAAGCATGCGAAGAAGAATTCGGCGTATCCGCAGCAGCACCAGTGGCAGTGGCGGGCGGAAACGGAGCAGCAGCAGGTGCTGTTGAAGAGCAGA
>JAAYYX010000060.1 GCA_012515135.1 Clostridiales bacterium
CAATTTTCGCTTTTCACTTCCCGGGTTTTATTGTATAATTTTTGCATGACCAGTAAAATACAGGATGTAAAATGAACAAAAAAAACAACAGCAAAAAAATATTTTTTTCGATCCCACCACTTACAGTTATTACAGCCGTTGCCATTGCAGTGACGGTCTTTTTTAGTGGTTTCTCTGCAGCTTTTGCGGAAATTGAAGATGTGCCGGTCAGTGAAAAACCCATGGGCAAAATAAATGCCAGATCCGCAGTCCTGGTGGATGCCAGAAGCGGCAATATACTCTTTGAAAAGGAGGCAGATAAAAGACTTTATCCGGCCAGCTGTACAAAGATCCTTTCTGTTATTGTGGTTATTGAAAATGCCGAACTTACTGATATAGTCACTGTTTCAAACAATGCAGTCATGAAAGGCATGAGCCATCGCGGTGCTCATATAGCCCTTAGGCCCGGCGAAAGAATAACTGTAGAAGATGCCCTTTACGGAGCTCTTCTGGTTTCGGCAAATGATTGTATAATAGCCCTTGGTGAACATGTTGCCGGATCCGAAAAGGCCTTTGTAGAAATGATGAATAAAAAGGCCGCTGAACTGGGAATGAATGATTCTCATTTTGCCAATACCTGCGGCCTTTTCCATAAAGAGCATTACAGCAGTGCAGGGGATCTGGCCATAGCCATGAGTTATGCAGTCAAAAACGAAACCTTTGTAAAGATACTTGGGACCCCTAAGCATGTTGTGCCAAAAAGCAATAAATGCGATGAAAAAAGATATCTTTACAACAACCACAGAATGATCAGATTCCATTCCTTTGAATATGAAGGTGTGGTAGGCGGCAAAAAAGGATATATAACCGAATCAAAATTCAATCTTGTAACATATGTGAAACGGGATGATATGGACCTTATCGCTGTTGTTATGAAAGGCTCCAGCTCTGACAACAACTGCAAAGATACGATAGAAATGTTCGATCATTATTACAAGGGATATAAAACGATGGCTTTAAGCAAAAAAAATATAAATGCCGCGCTTGGAAAGGATGGCACTTTCAATGTTCTGGGCAAAAAAGCAAAGGTTTCCTGGCAAAGGCCTTTCAAAGTCATCGTGCCAAAAAAAACCACAAAGAATCAGCTTTTTTCAAGCATAAAAGTAACCGCATCGGAAGAGGCCGGACTTTGTTTCCCGGTAAAAAAACATTCGCCCGTTGGCAGGCTGACTGCCGAGTACAACGGTAAAACCGTGGGCTATTCATGCCTTTTCTCAAAAGAAAAAATAGAATCCAATGCTGCAATATTAAAAAAGACATTAAAAATCGCCGTTCCTGTTTTGATAATTTTGACAGCAATATCCCTTTTCTTTTTAAGACGCAGGGCTTCACAGCGAAACAGGGGAAAGTAAAACTTGAATAAAAAAAATGACCGGCTTGCCGGTCATTTTTTCATTGTTTATTCTGGAATTTTTTTATTTTCTCCGAAAGCTCTGCCAGTTCTTCTTTGGAAAGTTCCGGAAGATGCTCCAACTTATAGAGAAAATGTGTGGATGTTTCTTTTTCTCTGATCTTGATCACTTCAAGGTAATAACTGACAACTATGGCCGGTATCATTCCTACGATAAGGATCGTATAAAGTGAAATCAATACAGATATCACTTTTGCAAAAACAGTAGTAACCACCAGATCACCAAAGCCTATGGTAACTCCCATGGTATAGCAGTACCATAAAGCATCTCCGAAGGTATTGATAGCCGGATCTGTCATCATTATAATGAATGCTCCTATCATGAGAAATATCACATATGATATCAGCAGTTTGTCTGCATGGGTCATTTTCATTATGGTTTTTAGCATTTTTAATTTCTTCAATGTTTTTTCTCCCGATACTTATCTTCTTTTCCGATCCTATGGTCGTATGAAATCACAGGCAGCGGAAAGACCGTATGCCGGTTTTGCATTTTTTACTGCATTATTCACAGCTCTGCCCATTACTTCTGAAACCAGTGCAGAAAGAGGGTCAAAAGCAGCTGCTTCTTCCCCGGTAGACATCACAAATATGGTGTCTCCATCTGCGGAAGTATGAACCGGACTTATGGTTTTTGCATATCCGTTATGAGCTATTGACGCCAGTTTACAGGCCTGATCTTTGTCAAGTTTCGCATTGGTCACCACACATCCTATGGCTGTGTTTCCTGCAAATACATTTCTGGGTCTTTCAATTTCTTTATACATTATTTTTTCTGTGCAGGAAAGACTTTTCTTATCTTCGGATAAAATACCCGCAATGATTTTTTTTGTGTCATAATCAAGTATGTCTCCCAGCGAATTGACGGCGACTACGGCGCCGCACTTAATATTTCCCAGTTGTACTGCATATATGCCAAGACCACTTTTCATCATTCTTTCGGTGCCCAGAAATTTGCCTACAGAGGCTCCTGTTCCGGCTCCTTCATTGCCCTGGGCAGGTTCTCCTTTTTCAGCGGCTTTGCA
>JAAYYX010000061.1 GCA_012515135.1 Clostridiales bacterium
AGTCACTTGATTATCATAATAAAAAGACCGTTTTTTGTCAACGGGTTTTTATGTTTTTGTCAGGACTGCAGTGACTGTGTTTTATTGTATTTTGTGGGTTTTTTCAATTTTTTGGCAAAGAGAAGTTCGCAAACAGAAAGATTTATGTTATCATTATCAACAGGAGTTTTTTATGGGGAAAACAAGAAGGAAAACCGCTGTCAGAGCTTCAGCACATAAAAAGACCGCTTCGGGAAGACGTCTTTCTCCGGGCAGTAAACGCAGGAAGCCTAACAGACGCAGACGTCAGATCAACAAGGCCAGACTTTTTAAAGCAGTATTTGTCATCATCGTTGCTGCACTTATTATTTTTGCTGCTTCCTTGGTATGGCGCTTTATTTCTTTGCCACAGGCTCCCGATGACGGTCTTGATTTTTCTGTGCGGGGCATAGATGTATCCTCATACCAAAGCGGGATCGACTGGGCATCTGTCTCGGATCAGGGTTTTGCTTTTGCTTTCATAAAAGCCACTGAGGGAAGCAGTCATGTGGACAAGGAGTTTCAAAAAAACTGGGAGGCCGTAAACGATACTTCTGTAAGGGCAGGCGCCTATCACTTCCTGAGCTTTGAGAGTTCCGGAGCTTCCCAGGCAGATAATTTCATCAAGACCGTAGAAAAGAAAAGAGGCATGCTGCCTCCCGTAATAGATCTTGAGATGTATGGTGATTATCCTTCAAATCAGCCGGATGTAGATGCCGTTCATGCAATAATGGACCCCTTTATAGAGAAGATCGAAAAAAACTACGGCATGACCCCCATAATATATACTACCTATCATGTTTACAAAAAATATGTCAGCGGATACTATGACCACTGTGATATCTGGTTCAGCGATCCTGATATGAGACAGCTGCCCGACGGCAAGAGCTGGACTTTCTGCCAGTATTCCTTTGAAGGGCAATTAAAAGGAGCCGACGGCAAGATCATGAAAATAGATCTCAATGTATACCGCGGCTCCCGTTTTAGCTGGCTCTTTTATTGATACTTTTCTGCAAGTATCCTTCCCACATAGACCCCGCTGGCCGATGCCTGTGAAAGGGAATGGGTCACTCCGGACCCGTCGCCCAGAGCATAAAGTCCTTTTATTTTCGTTTCCAGGTTCTCGTCAACTTCCACCTTTGAATTGTAGAATTTAACTTCCACTCCGTAAAGCAGAGTGTCTTCGTTGGCTGTTCCCGGGGCTATCTTGTCCAGGGCATATATCATTTCGATTATATTATCAAGCTGTCTTTTGGGTATCACCAGAGAAAGGTCACCCGGAGTGGCCTTAAGAGTGGGCCTTGTGAAGCATTTCTCCATGCGCCTCTCGCTGCTCCTTCTTCCCTTCACCAGATCTCCGAACCTCTGCAGCAAAACTCCTCCGCCCAGCATGTTGGAAAGCCTTGCGATGGATTCGCCGTATTCATTGCTGTCCTTGAACGGCTCAGTGAATTTATTGGATACCAGAAGGGCAAAGTTGGTATTCTCTGTACGCAGCGACTCCTGTGAATAACTGTGACCGTTAACGGTAACTATGCCATTGGTGTTTTCCGCCACCACTTCCCCATAGGGGTTCATACAGAAGGTCCTTACCATATCATTATATTTGTCTGTCTTATAGACTATCTTGCTTTCGTAAACATCATCGGTTATATGCTTGAATATCTCCGCCGCCAGTTCCACTCTGACCCCTATATCTACTCTGTTGCTTTTTTGTGCTATTCCCAGCTTGTCGCAGACTGATCCTATCCATTTGGATCCGGACCGTCCTGTTGCCAGTACCAGGTTGCCGCATGAATATTCTTCCCCCGAATCTGTTTTTACCACAAAAGAATTGGAGTCTTTTACTTCCACACTTTTTATACATGTATGGAACTTGAAATCTATTTTTTCTTTTGTGAAGTCATATATTTTTTCAAGTATTTTTACATTCCTGTCCGTTCCCAGATGACGCACCTTTGCCTCCAGCAAATGAAGATTGTTTCTTAATGCTATCGTCTTCAGATCCGAATTTGCAGTGGAATAAAGTTTGGCATCTGCACCGCCCATTTTGCAAAGCACTTCATCAACATAGTTCATGAGGTCCATGGCATTTTCTGTTCCGATATATCTGTGCAGATCCCCTCCGAACTGGGTGGTAAGGTTATATTTTCCGTCAGAAAGCGTGCCTGCACCGCCGTATCCGTTCATTATATGGCAGGGTTCGCATTTTATGCATGAAGAAACGACACCCGTTTTGATCGGGCATTTCCTTTCTTCAAGGGGTGCTCCTTTGTCTATCATAAGTACTGTTGCGTTGTTTTTTATCTTAGTCAGTTCATAAGAAAGATAAACACCGCTTGCGCCGGCACCGGCAACGATAATATCATAGTTTTTCATTTTTTCGATTCTTTCTTTACAAAAACAAATCTTCCATGCAAATGACCCTTATGTTATAATATTTCCCGGAGGTCATTATCATGGAGAAAAAAAATTTGATTGCGGGCATCGCTTTTCTTTTTGGCACAGTGGTATGTGTATACAGCCTCATTACAAGAGAGTTTCAGACATTATATGTCACCGGTGCTGTTGTATTTACCATTGTAGGCCTGGCATTTCTCAAAAGAGCCAATACCCGCTGAAATATTATTTACTCTTCTTCCACCAGCTTGTCGAACTCGGCAACAGCTTTTTCGAATTCAGCTTCATCTTCTATGTCGATGAGTTCAAACTCGTCTTCGCCGGTTTCCTTGTATCCGTAGATGTAAACATCATCGGTCTTGTCGTCGGGGATAAGGGCTATGTAGTCTTTCCCGCCCGCATCGAAAACGCCCATGATCTCACATTCGACTTCTGTTCCATCGTCAAATTCAAGAGTTATTACTTCTGATTCTTCTTCCTGC
>JAAYYX010000271.1 GCA_012515135.1 Clostridiales bacterium
AAAAACCCATTAAACACTTGGCTTTCAAGGTTTAATGGGTTTTATTCTTCTATGTGGCAAGGAGCCTTTCATATAAATTGGATCATCACTCCGCTGGGGTCTTTGACAAAGAAAAACTTCACATTGGGAGCCGGTGCTTCTATCGGTGTGGGATCAAAGCCTTTCTTCTGAAGCTCTTCGTGATATTTTTCCACATCAGGGACATGAAAACCTATGGAAATGCCTTCCCCGGAATAACAGATATCTTTGCTTTCGATAAGCTCAATGCATGTCTCGTCTTCAGCGTTTGCCAGGAACACTATAGAAAACGGACCTTTCATTTCTCTTTGTATTTTAAGACCCGCAATTTCCCTGTAAAATTTCACCGATTCGTCAAGGCATGCTGTTTGTATAGTTACATGTTCCATTTTCATAATTTTTCTCCTTCAAAAATTCCCTTATACCGTTCTCTCATTTTCTGAAATTATTCAGATCACAAATAATCCAAAAGCCCCGAAACGCCGTAACGCTCATACAGTCCTTTATATATTTTTACTTCATCCTTTATGATATCATCTATGGCTCTCATGCTCAGGAGTTCCACAGGAGCCCGGTCATCGGTCAGACAGTAATCTCCCGCCTTATATGCCGTCATCTCCCGTGACACCCGGTTCATCATATATATCAGTTCCGTTTTTCTTTCCTCTTCCTCTTCCTTTACCGCAATGTCTTCCTGTATACCGATATTTTTGCGCATCACTTCTTTTATACCTTTGGCATTGGAGGCAAAAAGTTCCCGGTTGGTCCCCGCAAGAACATCTACTGTATAGACCTCTCTGAATACCTTGGAAACGGTGTCGGCCAAATACTGGTTGATGTTGCCTTCCTTCTGCCCCCGCATATTCATATTGAGCACCATGACTCCGTCAGCTGTAAGATGCTTTTTTACAAGATCAAAAAACTCTATGGTAGCCATCTGGAAAGGTATGGTGATATCCTGGTAGGCATCCACCATTATAACATCATATTTTCTGTCCGTGGCATTTAAGTATGCCCGCCCGTCATAGGTGGTCACCGGCACATCTCCCGGCAATTCAAAATGCTCCGCGGCCAGTCCGGTGATCTTTTCATCTATTTCCACGCCTTCCACTTTTACATTGTCAAAATAGCTCCTGCACTGGCTGGCATATGTCCCTGTACCCATGCCCAGGATCAGTACATCCAGGTTTTCCTTTTCACCCACTTTGGCCATTAAGGGTGCTGCCATGGCATAATCATAATACATGCCTGTCATCCCGTCATCTTTCTTTAATATGGACTGTACACCGAATAGCACGTTTGTGGAAAGAATAATGCTGCTTTGGGTTTCTTTGACCTGCAGATAGTTGTAAACGGACTCGCCCTCATATTTAAGATCATCTTCCCAGAATGCAAAGCTATTATTGTGTCCGAATGTAACGCAAATCAAAAAAACAACAATGCTTACAGCCACGGTCTTCAGTTTTTCCCTTGTACTCAAGAAATATATCAGTGCCAGTGCAAGAAGTATCCCGGCAAAAATCAAAAATGTTATGGAAGTGCCCACCGCCGGTATGGTGACGAATGTGGGCACAAATGTTCCTATTATACTGCCAACAGTATTGTATGCGCAGAGGGCACCCACGATCCTTCCGTTGTCATCCAGGCTGTCTGTCGTGTATTTCACCAAAGAAGGTGTCACTGTGCCCAAGAGAAAAAGGGGGAATACGAAAATCACCATGCAGGCTGCGAAGGCGGCAATGAT
>JAAYYX010000062.1 GCA_012515135.1 Clostridiales bacterium
CCCAAGCTTGTTAAAAAAGGCTACCAGCTGGTTACCATAAGCGAGATGGCAGAGCTCCGCAGTGGAATGAAGAAAGGCAAAGTCTATTATAAATTCTATAAATAGAAAATCTCACAATGGGATAAGTCAGGCATCCGCCATCAAGGGCGGATGCTTTTTTGTTTTATCCTGTTGTATATCCCTGCTGATGCTCCCATGCCTATCCCCATAAAAACCGCCATTGAAAGAAAGTTCAGATCCACCTGCCGGAAAGTATCCATGATGGCAGTATAAGCCGCAGTGCCGCGCCAAGGTCCGTTAAGGGCATTAACCAGCACTCCCGCCGGAATACCCGCAACAGCGCATACCGGAAGAAATATCCTGACTGAGTAAATGCCGTAAATTATAATTCCCATTATCGTTCCGAATATGGCTGCTATAAGGATGACGGCAATAACATCCGCCAGACCAATGCTTTCGATTTTATATCCCACCTGCGGCATTAGTGCTCCGACCCCTTCAACCAGAAAGAAACCCACTGCCAGGGAAAGGGGCATGGTCAGAGCCCCCGCTATTGTCGTTCTTATAAGCCTTGTTCTTATGCTCCTTATGAGAAGAGCCAGCAATAAAGATCCAAGTCCTCCCGTAATTCCTGCGGCGAATATATAATTGTCCGTGAGTCCGATCACAACACATGCTATGACTCCGCTCACAAAAAACGACAGGAGTCCGGTAATCAACGGGATAAGCATCCCTTTATCTTTGGAATTATTGTTCTTAGACATTTTTATTCCCCCTCTCTAATCAAGGATCCATCCCCATAGATCATTTTTATTTGAGTATATTATAACATGAGAAGTAAAATGTCAGCATTGGTTAAAGAAATGTGACCATGTTTTTTTGTGTATTGATTTTTTTGGTTTTTTTAATAAAAAACGGTTCTTGCATTATGCAAGAACCGTTGAAATTGCTTGGTTGCGGGGGAAGGATTCGAACCAACGACCTCCGGGTTATGAGCCCGACGAGCTACCAACTGCTCCACCCCGCGATGTAATATGAAATTTTTGATATGAAATCTGGTGCCGGCGACCGGGGTCGAACCGGTACGGGAATCACTTCCCACGGGATTTTAAGTCCCGGGCGTCTGCCAATTCCGCCACGCCGGCAGATCTTCCTCCCGGCCACTTCATGGCCTATTGATCCGGGATGATATTACCCGCAAAACTTCATAAATTGGCTCCAAGGGTGGGGCTCGAACCCACAGCCTACCGGTTAACAGCCGGTTGCTCCACCATTGAGCTACCTTGGAACGCAAATGCCCCTATCTACGGCACAAGCCATATTATACAACAGAGCCAAGAGCAATGTCAATAGATTTTAGGACAGGGGGATGAGGAATCTGCAAAAAGATTCTTTGATATATTCCCATTTACCGCGTTTTTTGAATTCCTCCAGTTGTATCTCTTTGCAGTCGTTTATATCCTTTAAAAAAGTATCTCTGCATTCTATGGCGAATTCTCTGCTGTATACCAGAGTGTTCACCTCATAGTCCAGTCTGAAGCTGCGCAGATCCATGTTGGTGGTGCCGACACTGGCCACATGATCATCTATAACAACCGTTTTTGCATGCAGGAATCCCTCATGGGTATATACCCTTACCCCCGCCTCCAGGAGTTCTTCCACATAAGACATGGCCACCTTGTAGACGAACCCCTTATCTGCTATGCCCGGCAGCATCAGTCTCACGTCGGTTCCCGCCTGGGCTGCCATCCTGATGGATTCCAGAAGGGTCTGGTCCGGCACGAAATAAGGCGACTGTATATAAAGATACTCCCTGGCCGATGTACACATTTTCACATAACTGTCCTTATGGGCCTCATATTTGTTGCCCGGATCGTATTTGATCACCTGCACTCCCATGACACCGGGTTCTTCCGGTCCGGGGAAATACTCTTCCGGCTGTTTTTCCGGTTCCTCAATATTTTTCATATAAACGGATCTTCTGTTCTGCCGGGCGCAGAATACCCAGTCCTTAAAAAACAGGAACTGAAGTTCCGTTACAGCGCTGCCTGTTATCCTTACGGAAGTATCCCTCCAAGGGGTGATCTTTGGATATTTGCCCAGGTAATCATCTCCCACATTTATCCCACCCGTATAGCACACCTGTCCGTCTATTACCACCATCTTGCGGTGGAGACGGTAATTGGCCAGCATAATTGTGCGTATCATGGAAGGCAGGAATCTCTGCACCTCCCCTCCGTTTTCAACTATAGGATCGAAATCCTTCTTTCTGGTTTTCAGACAGCCCAATCCGTCAAAAATCACTCTGACCTTTATGCCCTCTGCCGCTTTTTTTGCCAGAATATCTATCATTTCTTTTCCGATGCTGTCCCTGGATTTTATTATGAAGTACATGACATTTATGCTGCTTTTTGCCTTTCTTATGTCTTCAAACATGCAGGGAAACTTTTGCTGACCGTTTATAAGAAGTTTGACATTGTTGTTTTCAGTGAAAATACAATCGGCGTTTTTCGAATTTATTTGTATCATATCTCTGTAAAGCAGATTTTCAGGATCCTTTAGTATTTCATCGACCGGATCTGATTTTTGCATCAATTCCTGTCTTTTGTGCAGATACAGTTCCTCCGCCTCGGTGATCCTGTATTTTCTGCTCATGACCTCAAGCTTTTTTGTGCTTCCGAAAAAGAAGTACAGCACGAACCCGATCACAGGTAAAAAAATGAGCACCAAAAGCCATGCGAATGTGGTGCTCATATCTCTTTTTTCAAAGAATATTATGCTTATTATGGAAAGAATGTTGATGCCGTAGAGAACGGCCATCAGGATCCAAATATACATATGTGCCCTCTCTTTTGCCCCTTATGATTCTTTATACTATTTCTTGTCCAGTCTCTTGGGTCTCCCGGACTTCTTTTTTTCCTGCTTTTGGCCGGCCTCTTTTTCTTTGGTTTCTTCCGGTTTTTCTTTTTTTCTTTCCCGGGGCTTTGTCTCCGGTTTCTCTTTTCGTTTTTTTGTTTTCTCTTCCAAATATACTATTTCGCTTCCCGATTCCTTTTCCCGTGCCTTCTCCATAGCTTCCTGTTCCTTTGCTATATCGGCTTTTATCAGTTCGATTTTTTTTCTGTATTTATTTGTGTTTTCCTTGTCTCCTTCGGACTCATAAATCGTCGCCAGTTCTTCCATGGTTTCAAGATGTGATCCGTTCAGGGATAGGGTATGCTTGAATCGGGCAAAGGCATCGCCCTGTTTGCCCAGCCTTGAATATCCCACTCCCAGATAATAGTGAAGGGGCCACCAGTCCTTATACTGACTGTCCAGATAATCCTCCAGTATATCGACGCCCTGATCGTAACGGCCGGCAAGGATCTCACTGTATCCTTCTTCTATTCTCATGGGGTCTTCTATCTGTTTGATCCTATTGTTTATTTCTTTTCTGTCCCTGCCGCTTCTTGTGAATTTAAGGAACCATTTCCATGCGGCAAAGGCTTTGCCGTAAAGACCTATATTCAGATATGCATATCCCAGATAATAATAACCTTGAGCGAATCTGGGATGCGTCTCTGTGACCAGCTCGAAATAATCCAGCGCTTCCGCCTTGAATCTCCCCACATATTCCGTATTGCCGCTGTTCATATACATTGCCCTGCATACTCTGGCATAGCTGTACATTCCATGGAGATAATCCGGTTTCATACAAAGAGA
>JAAYYX010000063.1 GCA_012515135.1 Clostridiales bacterium
GGTACACTTGTTTTCATATGGTTCATACCTCAGATAGCCAAACTGGTACAGTTCATTTCTCCCAGAGGGCCTGAAATAGAGGTCATAGCAAGGCAGATAGCCAATGCACATCTTTTCTTCAACCTTACAAATACGCTCATATGGCTTCCGTTCATCTGGGTGCTGGCACTGATTGTGACCAAGATCCTTCCCGGCAGAGATTCGGACAAACTGGCATCAGAACCCATATATCTTGACTTCAAAATAATAGACCAGTCTGTATTTGCCATACATCTTGCAACAAAGGAACTTTACAGGATCGCAGAATTTGCATACGACATGATGGTCAAAGCAAAAAAAGCATTTATTGGCAACGATATGGATGCAGTCAGAAATGTTTTTGAAACGGAAGACACTGTAAATTCCCTGCAGGAAAAAACAGTGAGTTATCTTGCCTCCATTTTTTCATCGGAATCCATTACAGAAGGCCAGAAAGCAAGACTTTCGGGATTGCTTCATGTGGCTGCAGACATAGAACATATAGGGGATCACTGCAAGAATATAGCAGAATTTGCACAGGAAAAAACAAGCCAGAAATATGATTTTTCCGATACTGCCCTTGCGGAGATATACGAATGTTTCGATCAGGCAAAAAGGATGATGAAAGACTCTATGAAGGCCCTTGAAACAGGAGACAGAAATATAGCGAAGGATATACTGAAACAGGAAGAGGAACTGAACAGGACCGAGATAAGACTGCGAAAAAAACATATGGAAAGACTTAACGAAAAAACCTGTTCTCCTGCTTTTACTGTCATATACACAGACGTTGTGCACAACATAGAAAAAATCGGAGACTGTTGCAACAATATTGCCGAGGCCGTACTTGACGATGTCCATTTCAAATCAGAACTTGACAAGGAAGACGCTTTCTCAGAAAACACTTGATTGAGACAAAACCGGAGATGTGTTAAAATATTCATATATAAATTCTTATAATGCTCATATCCATTGGAAGGAATCATGATATGAAAAAAATACTTATTATAGAAGACGAGCCCAACATAAGAGAACTTGTCACATATAATCTTAAGACAAACGGATATGAACCCCTGGAAGCGGAAGACGGAATAACCGGCATCACTCTTGTATATAAAGAAAAACCCGATCTGATCCTTCTGGACATTATGCTCCCGGGTAAGGACGGGTATGATATATGCCGTGAACTGCGTTCGGAAGGAAATAATACTCCCATAATAATGCTCACTGCCAAGTCGGAGGAAGTTGACAAGGTACTGGGTCTTGAATTCGGTGCGGATGATTATATATCAAAGCCCTTTGGGGTCAGAGAACTGATGGCCAGGATAAAAGCTGTATTGAGAAGATATGGTTTGACAGAAGAAGAAGGGGATGTGAAAAAAAGCGAAGACACGGTGATCGCAGGAGACATAAGCATAAACTTTGACAGGCATGAAGTGCTTGTCTGCGGAGAAAAAGTGGAGCTCACCATGAAAGAGTTCGAACTGCTTGGATTTCTTGCCCGGAACAGAGGCATAGCTTTTTCAAGAGACGAACTTCTGGACAGAGTCTGGGGGATAGATTATCCCGGAGAGACGCGTACGATAGATGTACATATAAGATATATCAGAAAGAAGCTGGGCAACGGTGCAGATGAAGATAAATACATAAAAACCATAAGGGGAAAAGGATATAAACTGAAGTGAAAAAAAGATGCGTGGTCGTCACAGTTATAATAACCGCACTTAATGTTGTTTCAGCAGTACTCATTGATAACAAAATGCTTATGGCTTTTGTTTGTCTTCTGGTAACAGGAACAGGTGTCGCTTTGCTTTATTACTGGCTTTTGGAACCGGTACTTGAGATGAAAAACAAACTCAGAAAAATGAGCGAAGAAAACCAGCGAATAGAAAACCTGCGTAAAGAATTTGTTGCCAATGTCACCCATGAACTTAAAACACCTCTTACATCAATATCCGGATTTGTGGAGACTCTCCAGGACGGAGCAGCCGAAGACCCGGAAATCAGATCAAAATTCATAGATATAATAGCCATTGAATCTTCAAGACTGAAACGACTTATAGAAGACCTTCTGGTGCTTTCAGAAATAGAGAACAAAAAAGAAGCCGCCCCCGAAAAGATTGATGTAAAAAGATCCATAACCGACACTGTTGAGATAATAAGACCCATAGCAGAAAGCAGAAGGGTGAATGTAATAATGCAGATAGAAGGGCCCCTTTATATAAAAGGCAGCGGGGACAGGTTCCGTCAGATGATGGTAAATCTCATAGAGAACGCCATAAAGTATTCCAATGAAGGCGGAAGAGTATGGGTCAAAGGCAGAAAAGAAAGCGGCGGGATCGTTATAAGCGTAAAAGACGAAGGCATAGGCATAGCTGAAGAAAACCGTGACAGACTTTTTGAAAGGTTTTACCGGGTGGATAAATCCCGGTCAAGAAAGGTGGGCGGCACAGGCCTGGGTCTTTCCATAGTAAAACATATCGCTGCTCTGTTTGGAGCAAATCTGAAAGTCGAAAGCGAAATAGGAAAAGGGTCTGAGTTCTTTGTAATATTCTGAGGAATTTATGGAACACATCGATTATTTCATTCTGGATCTGGCACTGATAACTGTAGTGGCTTCTGCGGTAACTTTGGTTTTTCAGAAAATCAAGGTGCCGGTGGTACTGGGGTATATTATAGCGGGATTCTTTATCAGTCCGAACTTCGTATGGCTGCCTACTGTGGTTGAAATAGATAACATCGACACATGGGCAAATATAGGAATAGTTTTTCTTATGTTCGGTCTCGGACTGGAGTTCAGTTTTCGCAAGATAGCCACTGTTGGTGTCAGCGCCTTTGTAAC
>JAAYYX010000272.1 GCA_012515135.1 Clostridiales bacterium
AACAAAAAAACAAAAGGAATACTGGTATTTCGTGAAAAGTGTGTTAGTATTAAATCATGAAAAGGAGATGAGCACGATGAAAACAAGATTGCGTGAAGCAAGACGTGCGGCAGACCTTTCTCAGGAAGCTGTGGCAAATGAGACAGGCCTCACAAGGACTGCGATCAGTGCCATTGAAAAGGGTACAAGAAAAGTTACGGCTGATGAACTGGTTATGTTTTCCAGACTTTACGGCATAAGCGTGGATGTGCTGGCAAACGGACCCAGCCCGGAAGAAGATCCGGACCAGTTATTTGTTGAATCTTTTGCGGATCTTTCTGAAATAGACAAGAAAGAAATCATGCACATAATCAAATTCAAAAGAGCCAGAAAAGAAGGCAAGGAACATACTATCGTATACCCTAAATATCCAAAATTGTAATAAACAATGATCACTGTCCTTGGACAAAAATGACGCACGCAAATCTCCCGCCTGGCAGAAATCAATCTGTGGGCGGGAGTTTCTATTTTCGGAATACGGATATGGGTATACATGGCTACAGCTTTTGATTTGAAGGATCGTGGGTTTTGATTTGTTGAACAACCGGTTTTGATTTATGATATAATGGGTAAAATAGGAAAACGAAGACTAATAAAGACAAAATAAAGAAAAAGACCAAACAGGACAACAGTACAAAGAGGCAAAACATGACAAATGCGCCAAAAGAGACAAAACAGGACAACAGGGACAGAAGCAAATACAGAAGCAAACACAAAAGCAATCACAGAAGCCATGGAGGATAAAAAAATGAGAACACTTGAGCTGAAAAAAGATTTTTTCTGGACGGGGATACAGGATCCGGATCTGGAAATTTTTGATATAATAATGCCAACAAAATACGGCACGAGCTACAATTCATATTTACTTAAAGGCAGCGAAAAAACCGCACTTTTCGAAACGGCAAAATTGAATTTTCTCGATGAATATATGGACAAACTGCAAAGCCTTATACAGATCAAGGACATAGACTACATAATTGTGAATCACACCGAACCCGATCATGCGGGGTCCTGTCAGAAGCTTCTTGAGATGAACCCTGAAATCACAGTTGTGGGTTCCCAGATGGCCATAGCTTTCATGGAAGAGATCACCAACATGAAATTCAAGCACATAAAAGTCTGCGACGGAGATACTCTTTCCCTTGGCAACAAGACCCTTCGCTTTATCAACGCAGTCAATCTTCACTGGCCTGATTCGATTTTCACATACATAGAGGAGGATAAAACGCTGGTTACATGTGACGCATTCGGTGCTCATTACAGTTATGACAAAGTGCTGCTTTCCGAGATGGAAAAGGAAGGGCAGGAAGTAAGGGATGGATATATCGGGCAGGTGAAATATTATTATGATGCCATAATGTCGCCCTTCAAGGCATTCATGTTAAAAGCAATCGACAGAATAAAAGATCTGGAAATAGATATGATATGCCCGGGACACGGGGTGGTGCTGGACAAAGATCCGTGGAAGATAGTGAAACTTTCGCAGGAATGGTCCCGGCCAAAAGAAGCTAATGATAAAAAGCTGGTGGTGATACCATACGTTTCTGCTTACGGATATACGGATGCTCTGGCCAAGGAAATAGAAAAGGGCATAAAAGCATCAGGAGATATAGATGTGGAGATTTATGATATGGTAAAGGCAGATAAAGAAAAAGTTATGGAAAGGCTGCTCATATCAGACGGCATGCTTTTTGGCACTCCTACCATGCTGGGAGATGCACTTCCGCCCATATGGGATCTGGTGATGGAAATGTTTCCTTCGATCTGTATGGGAAAACCGGCTTCTGCTTTTGGGGCTTTTGGGTGGAGCGGCGAAGGTGTGCCCAATATAATCGACAGACTGAAACAGCTTCGCACAAAAGTTTACGGGGAAGGACTGAAGATAAGATTCAAGCCCAGTGAAGCTCAGCTTGAGGAAGCATTTGAATTCGGGAAAGGCTTCGGTCAGCAAGTTTAGGG
>JAAYYX010000273.1 GCA_012515135.1 Clostridiales bacterium
CCTATCTTTACTGAGTAAGCGTCGTCTGAAACAACTTTGAAAAGATCCTCATCAGTAAAATCATCCCCTGCAGCGAAAACAAAATCGTATTTCTTTCTTTTCATCATCAGAGATGCCATGTTGCCTTTATTGACACGACTGTCCTTTATTTCCAGGACTTTGCTGCCCTCCTGGATCATCAGAAAAGAAGATGTTACCATTGATACCAATGTCGCCTTGAGTTCATTCAGTTTGGAAGCCGCCATATCCGGGTCGCACTGTCTGTAATGCAGTGAAAGGGCAAATTCTTTTTCTTCGATAAGAGATCCCGGCATCCTGTCCATATATAATTCCAATATGGGTCTTACTGAGTCTTTCCATTTGTTGTCCAGCGCGGCTGTCATTGTCCATTTTTCTTCGGGATGTTTAAGCCAGAGTCCGTGGGATGCCACGAAATACAGTCCTTCGATATCGGAAAACCATTTTTCCAGAAAATCTCTGTCACGTCCCGATATCAGAACCACAGTATTTTTTTTGTCGGCAATAAGCTGCCTCAGAAGGTCTTTCAGTTCCTTGTCCGGTTTTGCTTCTTCGGGGATCGTCTTGAATCCCACCAAAGTACCGTCATAATCCAGGAAAAGTATACGTTTGTTGGCATTTTTGTATGCTCTTTTTATGTGACCGCTGCTTTTTTCTGCACTCTTTGATGATGACGAGTTTCCCGTTGCCTCTCCAGCTTCTTTTAGCTGATCCAGAAAATCTCTTGTCCACATTTTAATATCAGAGCGTTTCAACCGCCTGTGCATTATCCTGTTTCTGATCACCTTCTCTTCGTCGGGCATATCAAGGGCAGTCTTTATGCCTCTTGCTATGGAGTCGCTGTCGTTGGCATTTACTATCACAGCTTCAGCCAGCTCACTGGCTGCCCCGGTCGTTTCACTTATTACCAGCATCCCTTCATAATCGGTCCTGGCAGAAACGTATTCCTTGGCTATGAGATTCATGCCGTCCCTCAAAGGCGTTACCAGCAGTACATCGGAATTTCTGTAGAAGGCTATCATATCGTCCTGCGAGAAGGATTTGAACAGGAACCATACGGGCATCCAGTTGAGGGTGCCGAAAGTACCATTGGTCTCACTGACCAGTTCCCTTATCTCTTTTAGCAGAAGTTCATAGTTCTCGATCTCGACTCTGGAGGGGGCTACTATAAGATTCAGTCTGACTTTTTCTTTGTATTCGGGATACTCCTTAAGGAATCTTGCAAAAGCTTTTATCCTCTCAGGTATGCCTTTGCTGTAATCCAGACGATCTATGGAAAGGATCGTCTTAGTTTCTTTTATCTCGTTGATCTGGAGCACTTCAGGTGCCAGGCCTTTTTTGTTGTATTCTCCTGTAAATCTTTCGTAATCGATACCCATGGGGAACGAGTCCACCCGGACATATTTGTCTTCGTAACTTATGACATTGAGTTTGTCTTCAAGCCCCAGGAGTCTCCTTGTGCTGCTCAAAAAATGTCTCACATAATCATAAGTGTGGAATCCTATCAGGTCTGATCCCAGAAGTCCCTGGAGTATCTCTTCTCTCCATACAAGAAGCCTGAATATCTCAAATGAGGGGAAAGGTATGTGAAGAAAAAATCCCACCTTCGTGGAAGGATATGCCTGTTTTATCAGGGAAGGAAGAAGCATAAGCTGATAATCATGGACCCATATGGTGTCATTCCTGCTGATGGAGGGTTTGATCTTTTCAAAAAACTTCTGATTGACTTCTTTGTAGGCCTCCCATTTCTCGGGATCATATTCCGCCTCCGATGAAAAATAATGGAAAAGCGGCCATATGGTCTTGTTGCAGAAGCCGTAATAATACTGATCTATCTCTTCATCGGAAAGAAAAACCGGTATACAATCATAATCTTCTTTCAGTTTTTTTTCTATGTTCTTTTTTTGTCTTGATGAAATGTCCTCGTCAGAAATGCCGGGCCAGCCTGCCCAGATGCTGTCAGCCTTTTCGTGGTAGCTTTTTAGTCCGGTGGTTAACCCCCCTATACTTTCGATATATTGGAGGCTTTTACCTTTTCTTTTTACTGTGACCGGCAAACGATTGGAAATTATTATTATTTTACTCATATTGATCACCTCTGAAATATTATTCTGTCAAAATGGCAAAATAAAGCTCTTTTTTGTTTCTCTGTATTATACCATACATCCAATATTAATTCCAAAAAGGTGCAATTAAAAAGAACCGGCCATCTGTACTGACCGGCTCCT
The DNA here is from genome assembly GCA_012515135.1 of Clostridiales bacterium. GTDB lineage: Bacteria > Bacillota > Clostridia > Peptostreptococcales > Anaerovoracaceae > UBA1422. Next base: position 2,247 of record JAAYYX010000273.1, read on the forward strand.
CTGCTATTCTATTATTACGCCGTCCTCATCCGCTTTCGGAGTGACATCGGACTTGACCGTGTCTTTTGCCGGGTCTTCTGAATGACCTTCATCGGACTCCTTTGATTTTTTGATCACATCCA
>JAAYYX010000274.1 GCA_012515135.1 Clostridiales bacterium
AAATGCTTTTTTCAAGATAAATATTCCCTGCCATGCGCTGTGTTTTCTTACAGTGATTCCCTGCACCTTTATATTTATGTTTTTATTTGCAGTATGTCTTTATGTAACTCAGCATGCGCTTTGTATCGGTCCATCTTTTGCTGCCTGTTTTGCTTCCCAACGTGACGGTTATATATGTTTTGCCCTGATACTTGAATATGGATACGAAGCAGTATCCTGCGGGACCTGTGTATCCGGTCTTGCCTCCGATCACTCCCTGATATTTACCCAGCAGAGAATTACCCGTCCTGACCGTATATTTCCTCGTTTTTTTTGTATTTTTGAATTTGTATGATTTCTTGGCCACGGCTTTGAGAAAAGTGCTGTATTTAATGGCCTGTTTCGTCATCAGTGCCAGGTCATATGCACATGAATAATGTTTTTGGCTGTGAAGTCCGTGGGGATTCACAAAATGAGTCTTGACGCAACCCAGGCTTTTGGCTCTTTTGTTCATTAGTTTTGCAAAGCCTTTGACCGAACCGCCCACCTTTTCCGCAACAGCAACGGAAGCATCATTTGATGATGTTATTAGCATGGCATAAAGCATGTCCCTGAGATAAAATCTGTCTTTTCTCTTCATGAACAATTCTCTGTAGGGAGTCCTGGTGACTTTTTTTGAGATCCTCACCCTGCTGCTCATGGATTTTCTTTCGATGGCTACTATGGCACTCATTATTTTTGTGGTGCTGGCGTTGTAGAGTTTCTTTTTTGCGTATTTTTCGTAAAGCATCTCTCCTGTATCAACACACATGATAACTGCACCTTTGCCGTATAGCGAAAGATCTTTTATTTGCGTGGCTGTTATATTTATGGCTGAACTTTCAAATGAAGAAAGCATGCCCGTTACTACTTCCGGCTCATCCGGGTCAGTTATCTCTTCTTCCGGAAGATAAATGCGCCATTGCGACCATGTTTTTTCATACCACTCAGGAGGATAGGTTATAGCCACCTGACTTGTTTGTGTATCTCCAGAAGAAAACTCTGCCATGGTCTGCCACTGTGCCAGGATCTTATCATATCTCTGAAGCTCTACGGTCCTTCCCAGTGCAGGTGATACTGTTATCACATCCGTAAGTATGGTTCCTTTTTTTGCTTTGTATATTGTTGTTATTCCCGTTACTTCTGTTTGCTGAGTTAAAACATCAGCTTCGTTATCTGCAGGAAAATACCCTCTGGTTTCGGTTGGAAAAGGTTCTTCATTTTCTGCAGGAAAAGAATCTCCGGTCTCGCCATATGCTGTCTTGGCAGTTCCTGCCGGCCAAAGCAAAACCAAAGTACAAAGTATGAATATGATCAGATTCCTTCCTGCAGTTTTTTTCACGATTATAAAACAGCCTCCCTGACTGAATCCTTCATGGCGGATATATCTATTACTCCTTCATGACGTATCTCTTTTTTGTCCAGGTCCTTTAATGCCTTTGGCACAGGCACACCGGTTTCAGCTGCCAGCTTTTTGATCGAATCAAATCCGTCATTTCCCTTTCCTATTCCTATGGCTTCTGCCGCACTGTCTGCAAATTTGTAGGCACTGGCCGTTGCGGCGATCAGTGTGGGCGTTTGGTCCCCCGTGTCATTTTTGTATTGTTCATATACATCATAAGCAACGGCCGTATGCGTATCGATCAGATATCCGTTTTGTCT
>JAAYYX010000064.1 GCA_012515135.1 Clostridiales bacterium
AAGATGAAATAATGGATCAGCAGGAGCTGGCACTGGAACTTATTGCCGTACTGGCTATAGATCATCCGGATCTTCTGGCCGGACGCTATAAGCTTGAGGTGAATGAAATAGAAGAAAGCAGTCCTATAAGTATCATGGAGGCCATTGCATCAAAAAGAGGATTCATTCTTCCCGGTCAGAAAATCGATCATGAAAGGACAGGGCGAACTGTGCTGGATGAATTCAGATCCGGCCGGATCGGCAGAATAACTCTGGAAAAATCCAATGAAAAATAAATATACCCAGGAATATTTAAAACAGAAAACAGAAGAAATGAGAATCTTTGAGGAAAAGCTTTACAAAGAAGGGCTATTTTTTGTTGCCGGCGTAGATGAAGTGGGCAGAGGCCCTCTGGCAGGACCGGTGGTTTCTGCGGCGGTTATACTGCCCTTGGATTTTGATGTGCCGGGAATAGATGATTCAAAAAAACTCAGCGAGAAGAAAAGAGATATACTCTGTCCAATAATAAAAGAAAAAGCCCTGGCATACGGGATAGGGATGGCAGATGAAAAAATAATAGATAGTATAAACATACTTGAAGCAACAAAGCTTTCAATGAAAGAAGCATTGAAAAATGCAGAGATAATGCTGGGAGCAGAGGTACAGCATATTCTTTTCGATGCCGTTAAAATAGAAGAAATAGAAACACCGCAAACGCCATTGATACATGGAGATTCAAGAAGCATTTCCATAGCAGCGGCTTCGATAGTTGCCAAGGTAACAAGAGATTCAATGATGAAATCATATCATGAACAGTATCCCTGGTATTCCTTTGACAAAAACAAGGGGTATGGAACGAAAGCCCATTATGAAGGGATAAAGGCACATGGGATATGCCCTATACATCGCATTACATTCCTCAAAAATATCATAGCTGCAAAGCCGTAAAAAAACCCTTTTATATATCCGTAAAATATTATAGTATATTCGATATAAGGAGAAAAAAATGAAAATAAGTGAATTATTAAAAAAGCAAATGACTTTTTCATTCGAAGTTTTTCCTCCAAAAAAAGACAAACCCATGGAGCCGCTTACCGAAACTCTGAATGAACTTGCCAGATTCAAACCCGATTACATAAGTTGTACTTACGGAGCCGGCGGCACCAATGTGGGCCGCAGCAAAGAAACATGCAAAGCAATAATGGATGTGGGCCGTAATGTCATGACACATTTTACTTGTATTGGCAGTTCCAGAGAAGAGGCAACAAAAAAAATCGGCGAGTACAAGGAAATGGGAGTGGACAACGTCATGGCTCTTCGGGGAGACCTGCCGGAGGGCTGGAAAGACACGCAGGGATATTTTCTTCATGCAGACAGGCTTATAGCACATATCAAGGATAAGTTCCCGGATATATGCATTGGAGCTGCATGCTATCCTGAGAAGCATATATCAGCAGTTTCCAAAGAGGCGGATATCGCCCATCTAAGATCCAAGCAGGACAACGGCGCTGAGTTTTTCATGACACAGCTTTGTTATGACGCACAAGAGTATGAAAGATTCAGAGAAAAACTGAAAAAAGCGGGGGTGACGGTGCCTGTGATAGTGGGGATAATGCCTGTGCTTTTCAAAGATGGACTTATAAGAATGACATTGAGCAACGGATGCTCCATACCATCGGATCTTGCTGATATAATAGGAAAATACGGTGATGATCCTGATGATTTCAAAAAAGCGGGAAAAGAATATACTATCAAACTGATGTACAAGTACATGAATATGGGAATAGACGGAATACATATCTATTCTTTGAACAAATACAAAGATCTGGCGGAGATCATAAATGATTCAGGTATAAGAGGCGTTTTTTAAACAAGAGAAATTTATTTACAGGAGGAAAAAATGGCATATAAAGCAGACATCGAGATCGCACAGGAGAACCAAACAAAAGATATAAAGGAAATAGCAGAAAAAGCAGGCATAGATGAAAAGTATCTGGAGCTTTACGGGAATCATAAAGCAAAAATAAATTACCGTCTTCTTGAAGAAATAAAAAACAGAGAAGACGGGAAACTCATTCTTGTAACAGCCATTACACCAACGCCGGCGGGAGAGGGAAAAACCACAACTACCGTAGGCCTTGCCGACGGTTTGTCAAAGAAAGGGAAGAAGACATTTGTGGCATTGCGTGAGCCCTCACTGGGGCCTGTCTTCGGGGTCAAAGGCGGAGCTGCCGGGGGCGGATATGCTCAGGTGGTACCCATGGAAGATATAAATCTCCATTTTACCGGGGACATACATGCTGTCGGAGCAGCCAACAATCTTCTGGCAGCCATGATAGACAATCATGTTCAACAGGGTAATGCTTTGGGTATCGATACCAGAAAAATAACATGGAGAAGGTGTGTTGACATGAACGATCGCCAGCTCAGAAATATCGTTGACGGGTTGGGAGGCAAACCTCACGGTGTGCCCAGAGAAGACGGATATGACATAACAGTGGCCAGCGAGATAATGGCCGTATTGTGCCTTTCAAGGGATATAGATGATCTGAAAGCCAGGATATCAAGGATAGTTGTCGGCTATACTTTTGATGACAAGCCTGTTACAGCGGGGCAGTTAAAGGCACAGGGAGCAATAACCGCGCTTCTGAAAGATGCCCTAAAACCAAATCTGGTGCAGACCCTTGAGCATACACCGGCATTCGTTCACGGGGGACCTTTTGCAAATATAGCCCACGGCTGCAATTCTGTAATGGCAACAAAAATGGCTCTTAAACTGGCGGATTATGTGGTTACGGAAGCTGGATTCGGAGCAGATCTGGGAGCGGAAAAGTTTCTTGATATAAAATGCCGTATGGCCGGGATCAAACCATCTGCTGTAGTTATAGTCGCAACGGTCCGGGCACTTAAACATCACGGAGGAGTCCCCAAAACAGAACTTGAGAAGGAAGACCTGAAAGCTCTTGAAAGGGGCATGCCAAACCTTCTACAGCATGTGGAAAATATAACAAAAGTCTATAATCTGCCCGCGGTGGTGGCAATAAATGCATTTCCAAATGATACAAAAGCCGAACTGGAAATGGTTGAAGAAAAATGCAGGGAACTGGGAGTCAATGTGGCTTTGAGCCGGGTGTGGGCAATGGGCGGAGCCGGTGCTTCGGAGCTGGCCGACGAAGTTCTGAGACTTTGCAGCAACGGAAACGGATTTGAAGAAGCATATGATCTGGATATGTCCATAAGAGAAAAAATCGAAAGTATTGCCAAGAGGATATACAGGGCTTCCGATGTTAGTTTCACCGATAATGCAGAAAAACAAATGCAGCAGCTGGAAGAACTGGGATTTGGAAATGTGCCCGTATGTATGGCAAAGACTCAATACAGTTTTTCGGATGATATGAAACTTCTGGGAGCTCCAAAGGATTTCACACTCACTGTACGCAGCATGAAGATATCCGCAGGAGCAGGATTCATAGTTGCCATCACAGGAGATATAATGACCATGCCGGGACTTCCCAAAGTGCCGGCGGCCGAAAACATAGATGTTGACAAAGAGGGAAAGATAACGGGTTTGTTTTAGCATGATATATACGAAGAAAAGCTGCGAAGAATTTGTTGAT
>JAAYYX010000065.1 GCA_012515135.1 Clostridiales bacterium
CAATGGTTTTTTGAGATTTATTTGCTGATTCACTTTTCTTTTATATCTCTGCCCAGTTTTTCCATTATCTCTGTGTTAAGTTTCTTTCGCCAGTCTTCCGTATACGTCTTTGCATTTATAAGAAGTTCATCGCAGAATGCGGCGACATCAACTCCGGTGATCTCCAAAACCTCCCTGCCGTTCTTTGCACCTTCCTCAAAAAGTCCTAGGACTCCCTCAAAAATTTCTATCATATCCATGCCTGATCCGGCCGAGTGTTTCCACATATAATGCTGTATCCTATGATACACGAAATCGTACTCCTCCGGCAGGGCCTTTGCCCGGGCTTCCATCTTTCTCCAGGCTTTTTTGTCCCCTATGAGTTTTTTTATAATGTCACTCATTGTTTTTCCTCCCTTATTTCGTTGATTTTCGATTCGATAAATTCCCATTTTTCCCAGAACTTCTGCAGTTCCCTGCGCCCCGCGTCGTTAAGCGTGAAAAACTTTCGTGACGGTCCCATAGCGGATGGCTTTTTTTCGATATTCACCAGCCGATTCTTTTCAAGCCTTAACAAAATGGTGTAGACCGTACCGTCCACAATGTCCTTGAAACCCATGGCATTGAGTCGTCTTGTTATATCATATCCATAGGTCTCGCCTCTGCTTATTATTTCAAGAATGCACCCCTCCAGGACACCCTTTAGCATTTCAGTTATGTTATCCAGAATGATCACCTCCGCGATTATCATTTGTTCGTGTTGATATTTGGGTATTAAGTATTACATATTACTGGTATATAGTATCACATAGTAGTTAAGGTGTCAAGAATATTACAAAAGAAAAACGGAGGTATTTCCTCCGTTTTTTTTAATTCTCTAAAAACTTTTTGTCAGCCGCCTGCTACGATCCTGATTATTTTTATAACATCACCCTCCTTGATCAAACGGGTTTTATATTCAGCCGCCAGTAGCTGCTTGCCATTGATAAACACTGCAGCACGAGTGTACTTCTTTTTTTTGATCATATCGCTAACAGTGATGCCGTCTTGTATTATTTCTTCTTTTTTGTTGATCGTAACTTTCATATCAAACCCATTCAAGATCCAGTCCTTTTTTGGTTTCAGGCTTGGGATTACCTGTTTCTTTGTCCCATCCGGCCAGTTCATAATAAGTGTCCAGTCCCATTTGGAAACCTTCCTCTGTCAATTGAGCTACTTCTCCTTCTGAATATTCAATTGGAAGGAAGGCCTTCTTGGGCACTGTGTCATCAGAACGTGAAAACCCAAGTTTTTCATTGAAGAGTCTCATCATGTTTATCCTGCGTTCTCCAATTTCCTGAAGTTCTTCAAGGGTAACTTCCCAGCCTACGGCATATTTGCAATACTCTATAAGCTCTTGAGGCCCGTATAACTGCCATGCCGGTCCCCATGCAAACTGACACAAACAAAGGGTGTCCATCATTGCATAGAATTTCTGAGTCACCCATGAAAATTTGACTTTGTTATCATCGAGTACCCCATAAGAGTCGCATTTTTCAAATGTATCCAGCATATTTGGCCATATCCAGTTCTGGTCATCTTCCGGAGCCATAAGGGCAGGATCGTGCTCAACAGATTGATGGTCTGCTCCATAGGGGTTTACCGCATAATGGATAACCAGATTTGGTTTGAATTGTACCATGTGTCCCGGCCATTCCTGTCCTTTTGTAGCCACCAGCAGTTCTTGAGATCCTCTACCGAGTTCTTCTGCGGCTTTAACACTTCCCTTGGCAAGAAGTGCTCCTATGCCGGGTTCTTTTTTTACTATTTTTTCAATCAATGGTCCAAAAACATCTCCGTTACCGTATTTCACTTCCAGGCCATCGGTATCTTCAGTCGTCAATATGCCTTTCTCAAAGCAATCCATTGCCCATGCAATCGTTGCTCCACAGGTTATAGTATCAATACCGTACATATTGCATAACTGGTTGGCATGACATATTTTTGCCAGATCTGTCTGTCCGCAGTAGGATCCGAATGTTGCCATAGTTTCATATTCAGGCCCGCCATAAAAAGGATCTGCCACTCCGGGGATATCTACAACTCTTTTGCACCTGATCGCACACCCGAAGCAGGTTTCTCTTTGTTTGAGATATTTTTTTGTCAATGTGTAGCCTGCTGTGCTTTCCCAGTCATCCATTATACCTTTATCGAAATTATAAGAAGGCAGGAATCCTTCTCCTGCGTGTGCTTCTACACACCCACCGGAACCATCTTGCGTTGTTGCCTCTATTGTGGGGTTGTTATGCATTCTTTCTTTGACATTTAGGGTAAGGGTTTTCATGCCTTCCGGGTCAACGGGTTTTCTGGGAGGCTGTTTGTGTACGACCAGCGCTTTAAGATTTTTGGAACCCATAACCGCTCCCATACCGTTTCTGCCAAATGCCCTGCTCCTCTGGTGCATAATATTAGCGTAAGGCAAAAGAGTTTCTCCTGCCGGTCCGATTATTGCAGACTCTATTTTCTTGTCATTTATATCTTCTTCAAGCATCAGGTCAGCATCACCTGTTATTTTGCCCCACATTGCCGATGCATCACGGATCTCAACTTTGTCTCCATCTATATAAATGTAAACCGGTGTATCTGCTTTACCTTTTACTATAAGAGCATCATATCCGTTTGCAGCAAAAGCTGCAGGAAGGGATCCTCCTACCTGTGAATCTCCTGCTGCACCCGTAAGCGGGCTCCTGGCCGCAAGATTCATTCTGCTGTTTCCGCTTATTGGGAATCCCGTCAAAGGAGATGTGGAAAAAACCATTGTGTTTTCCGGCGAAAGCGGGTCAACCTTCGGATCCATTTCCTTAAGTAGGATGTACATCCCCAAGGCTGAACCTCCTGGGTATTTACGGTATGTTTCACCGTCCAGGGTCTTTATCCTCTTGGTCCTGTCATTCAAGTCTACGTATAAAAGCCGTGCATCCTTAAACATTCAAATCTCCACCTTTCTTATGCAAATAGTGCACTCTAAACTTTCTCCTTTGCACAATGGCAGGCGTCAAAATCGCTTTTGGCACCCTGTCGTTTCACAGGGCACTGTGTGTCCTGATGAAATCGGAGAATCAAATGTTTATATGATATTCAATATTTATTTATAAGGGAAAAATCCCGAATAACAAACCACGTATCCAACTGCCTTATCTGTCAGTGATCAAAAGAGATACTTTTATTTTTCTATATTTATAAATCACTAAAACCCATTATGAAAAAGGCAATATTGAAAATGAAAAAATGCTTTCCTCTTTAGATTATAAAGATGTTTATTGCCATGTCAAGCCAATAATCCTATTACTCTTTTCTATTTATAAAAAATCAGTTTTATTCTTTGTCTTCCTTGATTTCCCCATCTTTATAGGCTTCGATCAGGGCTTCCAGTTCTTTTATTTCACCCATGAGTTTTTTGCCGTCGTCCGTATCTTTTATATACATCCTTTCTTTCAGCATGTCCACGGTCTTTATGGCCGGTGTTGAAAATTCCTGAGTCCCGTCAGGCTGCAACGGCCGGTATGGCTTATGCTCGGCCAGGGCCATGAACCATGAGTTGAAGATAAAGGTATATCCTGCTATTCCCGTAGTCTTCTGATAGGCTTTCGATATGCCGCCGTCTATGATATAAAGCAGTCCTTCTCCCTTGACCGGGCTTTCCCCGTCTTTTATTTTCACGGGCACATGTCCGTTAAGTATTTTGCTTTTGTCGGGGTCCAGACCGAATTCATTTAATATCCTTTCACATGTTTTTCTCTCTTTTATAAGAGAATAATATTCTACTGTCTTTTCTTTGTGTGTCGATTTATCGTCGATAAAAAGTCTTTCAAATGTGGTCATCTGATCTTTTCCGAACAGAGGCGAACTTTTGCCAAGCCACAGATACCACATCAGATCTCCTGATCTTCCTGTCTCTCCGGACTTGTTGGGGCTGTAATACGCCTTTCTTATTTCGTCATCCAGGTAATCAATATACTCCCTGCCTTTTTTAGTTACTTCGTTTACTGTACATTCCTTGAACTCCCCTTCCCGGGTCATGGGTATGCATCCATGATAAAGGAGATTGCCGTTTACGATTTTGTAAAGGGATCCATGGGAATAAAGAAATTTTATGTGTTCTTGAAGTTTATCACTTTTCAAAAAAGATGCTTCCAGTATCTTCATCAGTCGTTTCTCTAAATTCGTCAGTTCATAAGGATCATCCGGATCGATGGTGGGAAGATTCTTGTCCCGCAGTTCATAAACTTTGTCGTTGATTTTTACTGTTCCGTTTTTGATATCTATTTTATCCAATAGAAGTCGATTCTCCAATTCGTATTCGGGATGTGCCATTATTCTCTGGCCTTCAACTTTGAACTGGCATATGGCTATAGCTTTGTGCATCTTTGCCGCCAGGTCTTCATCCACCGGATCAAACTTGTTTTTGTCCAGCATCTTTGGCTTGAAATACTCACAGGGATCATCGCCGTATACTCTTTCTGCAAATACCGCCAGAGGCCTGAGATTTATTCCGTATCCGATCTCCAGCATGTCAAAATTATTATAGCTTATATTCATTCTGAGTACGTTTGTGATACATGCCCAGTTCCCTGTTGCCGCTCCCATCCATACAATATCATGATTCCCCCACTGAAAATCCACATTGTGGTAATCCATCAGAAAATCCATTATGTCATCCGGATGGGCCCCTCTGTCAAATATGTCTCCTATTATATGGAGCTTGTCTACAGCAAGATTGCTTATGGAAACAGCCAGTTCTTCGATAAAGTCCTCCGCCATACGGCTTTCGATTATTGATTCGATTATCTTGCTGTAATACCTGGACTTGTTTTCTTCGTCATCGGCATGCAGAAGTTCATCCATACTGTAATCCCAGTGTTCGGGCAATCTTTTACGCACCTTTGATCTTGTATATTTGGTGGATACGGCTCTGCACACCTGTATTAGTTTGTATATGGACTGGTAACACCATTTGTCAAAGTCTTTCTCTGATTTTTTTCTCCTTTTTATTTCTGCTTCCGCATTATATATAAGTGAGGCCAATTCATCTCTTTCTGTTCTTGTAAGATCCTGACCGAAAATCTCTTCGATTTTCCTTCTTATTACGCCGGATGCACTTTTGAGCATGTAGATAAAAGCCTCATGTTCTCCGTGGAGATCACTGAGAAAATATTCTGTTCCCTTGGGCAGCGCCAGTATAGCCTTAAGGTTTATTATTTCGGCCGCTGCCGCTTTCCTGTTTGGATACTGTTCAGACAGAAGATCAAGATAATGCAGATCAATCATTTTTGTTCCTCCAGATATTTTTTTCTTCCTGTTTTATAAATATCGTTTCCAAAAGAGTCCACTGCCACTTTTACAGGCATATCCCTAACTGTGAGCCTGCGCAGTGCCTCCGTTCCAAGATCGTCAAAAGCTACTGTTTCGGATCTTATTATTTTTTTTGACATGAGAGCTCCCGCTCCGCCTATTGCGGCAAAATACACCGCTTTATTTTTTTTGATTGCTTCTATGACTTCTTCACTTCTAGGCCCTTTGCCTATCATCCCAGTTTGCCCTTCTTCCATGAGCATGGGTGCATAGGGATCCATTCTGTAACTGGTCGTCGGTCCTGCAGAGCCCATTGGTCTTCCGGGTTTTGCCGGCGTTGGACCCACATAATAAATAATGGCATTTTTTATGTCAAAAGGAAGCGCTTCGCCTCTTTTGAGCATTTCTGTCATGCGCTTATGGGCTGCATCCCTTGCTGTATATATTTCCCCGGACAAAAGAACATCATCTCCTGTCCTTAAAAAGGCCAGTTTTTCTTTTGTAAACGGCCCGGTTATTTTCACTGTCATTTTGTATATCCTTTATAATACTATCTCTCCGTGCCTTGCCACATGGCAGTTAAGATTCACCGCTACCGGTAGCCCCGCTATATGTGTGGGAGCCGTTAGTATCTTTACCGCCAGAGCAGTGGTTTTACCGCCGAACCCCTGAGGTCCCGTTCCCGCTCCGTTTATCCTTTTAAGCAGTTCTTCCTCCATTTCGGCATAATAGGGGTCCATGTTCGGTAAATCAAGAGGCTGCAGAAGTGCCTTTTTTGCCAGAAGAGTCACCTTATCGAATGTGCCGCCTATGCCCACACCGACCACCACCGGCGGACATGGGTTTCCTCCTGCCTCAAAAACGGTCGTTGCAACAAAGTCCTTTACTCCCTGCTCCCCTTCAAAAGGAGCAAGCATGGCGATCCTGCTCATGTTTTCGGCACCGAATCCTTTTGGTGCAAAAATCACTTTTACCCTTTCACCCGGGACTATATCATAGGTTATGGCTGCCGGAGTGTTATCATTGGTATTTGACCTTCTTAAAGGGTCCGATACGACTGAATTTCTAAGATATCCTTCTGCATATCCTTTGCGGACACCTTCATTTACTGCATCTTCTATGCTTCCGCCTATAAGATGCACATCCTGTCCTATTTCCAAAAAAACACAGGCAAGTCCGCTGTCCTGACAAAGGGGGATACCGTCTTCACCTGCTGTTTTGATATTTTCTTCTATTTTTGCAAGTATATCCTTCGCAGGGGGCCAGTCTTCAGCCTCCCTGCACTGTGAAATACGCTTACAAACATCCTCACCCAAATAGTAATTGGTCTCCCTGGCCAAAGATGCCACCGCATCTGTTATTTTATTTACAAAAATATTTCTCATTTTCGTCCTCGCGGAATCCACTTGCAGATTTATTATACCATACAGCATGATAATACAAAAGGGTTTTGAAAATGGTTTTGAAAATGGTTTTGAATATTATTGACATGGCCTCCTCTTTGACCTATAATAATTTTGTTGCATCATGAAGGTGCAACAAAATTACAAATCACAGATAATAATGTTTATCCGGAATATGTCACCAGGAAGGTGGATAACTGCTGCAGCAGCAGATCATTCGTTTTTTCTGGTTTTTTATTTTTAAAGGAGGAATATCATGCACATGGCAGACGCTCTGGTATCACCTGCAGTGGGTGTTACCATGGCAGCAGTAAGCGTGGGAGCGATCGCATATTCGGTCGTGAAAATGAAAAAGGAAGAAGATTTTGACGAGAAAAAAGTGCCTCTGATGGCTGTATCCGGTGCATTTGTGTTTGCGGCACAAATGATAAATTTCACCATACCCGGCACAGGTTCCAGCGGACATATAGGAGGGGGCATATTGCTTTCAGCCCTTCTTGGCCCTTACCCGGCCCTGCTGACCATATCGGCAGTACTGCTTATACAGTGTCTTTTCTTTGCCGACGGAGGCCTGCTGGCTCTGGGATGCAATATCTTCAATATGGGTGTTTTGCCCTGCCTTTTTGCATACCCTCTTATTTTCAGGCCGATAGCAGGCAATATGCTAAGTAACGGTCGCATAATGGCGGCCTCTGTTGCGGCCGCAGTGATCGGCCTGCAGGCCGGTGCCTTCGGTGTTGTCCTTGAGACCTCGGCCTCAAATGTTACAGCTCTTCCCTTCGGCACTTTTGTTCTTCTTATGCAGCCCATACATCTGGCAATAGGCA
>JAAYYX010000275.1 GCA_012515135.1 Clostridiales bacterium
GAAAAATCAGAAGCAGCCCTTGTGATCACCGGCTATAACGATGATAAAACAGAGTTTTCCCTGGAAGACATAGAAGAAATGGGAACGGAAACATATATTTTCAGCGGCAGGGACAAAAAAGCAGACAATGCAAGGCAGATACAGGAATTCAAAGGTGTGCTTCTTAAGGATGTGCTGGAAGCGGCCGGATACGGAAAAGCGGGAGAAACAATGAAAGTGATCTGCAGCGACGGATACAGCCGCGAATATGAAACCGAAGATCTTTCGGGTCTTTATGCCTTTGCTGATGAAGAGGACACTGAGGGAACGAAAGTGGAGCCAATACTGGCCATAGAAGAAAAAGACGGAGAAAAAATCATAAGACTGGTATACGGACAGGAGGATTATGATTCTCCTGAGACGAAGGATTTCAACATGCAGGGATGGGCATCATGGATAGAGAAAATAGAAGTGGGCAATGAATAGGATACTTCAGAGATTTACAGTATATGATCTTGTCATTATAGCAATAATGGCAGCCATTGGGATCGTCATAAAACCGGTGGTGGTTCCCCTTGCCCATATAGTGACAGGACCTTTGATGATACCCAGCGGAGCTCTTTCCGGAGGGCTTTATATGATGTGGATGGTTATCGCATACGGTATCGTAAAAAAGCCCGGTACCGCAACGCTTACTGCTCTGGTCCAGGCACTGCTTGTTTTTTTTACCGGGATAATCGGTTCCCACGGAATAATGAGTCTTATAACATACACGTGCCCGGGCATAGTGATGGATATAGTTCTCCTTGCCATCGGGCACAGAGTCTGCTGCAGGGGATGTGCTGTAATAGCGGGAGCCGCTGCAAATGTGACCGGAACCATCACGGTAAATGTTATTTTCTTTCAGGTGCCGGGAGTATATCTTATACTTGTTCTTTCTTTGGGGCTCCTGTCGGGGGCGGTGGGCGGATTTCTGGCCTGGGAACTAATAAAAGTAATAGAAAAATATCATCTTGTGCCAAAACCCTCAAAAAGAAAAATAATGGAGAAAAAGACGGGCACTTTAAGGGGCGATCCCGAACTGTCCGGCAAGAAGCCATTTAAATTGAAACTGAGCAAATGGCTGGGTTTTGCAGTTATAGTAGTCTTGTTTGCCGCCGCAGGTACTGCCGCATATATGAATGCAGAAGGTACCGATAAAACCGCCAAAGGATATTCCCTTTGCATCTCTGTGGGAGATGAAACCAAGGGAAACAGAACAGTCAAGACATACACTCTTAATGAAATAAAAAAGATGCCGGCACAAAGTTTCAAAGCAGAAATAAATTCGTCTTCGGGAGAGGATGAAGAAGGCACATATAAGGGAGTTGAATTGAAATACATACTGGATTCTGCTGATAAAAAACTCCTCAAGACCCATGACCGATTTATACTAACCGCAGGAGACGGTTTTTCATCGGCTGTCACTGCAAAAGAAGTCCGTAAGGATCGAACGGTTTTTGTTGTATATGAAAAAGACGGTAAAGAACTTTTGCACATGAATGAAGGCGGCAAGGGACCAATGAGGATAGTAATGCCGAAGGACACATACGGAACAAGAAGCACTCAGTTCTTAGTAAAGATAATAGGGATATGAACATCATAGAAGCAAAAAATCTGACATTTGCATATGAAGA
>JAAYYX010000281.1 GCA_012515135.1 Clostridiales bacterium
AAAAATGCGGAATTGGTGCTTAAGATCCTTGAAGACAAGGAAGAGCAGAAACTGGAGGATGAAGAAATAATACACTTGCTCCTTGATAAAAAGCTTTCCAGAAATACTGTTGTAGAACATGCGGGTAAAATCTCATTCAGCGGCAGAGCAGCTGATGGTATAGCGAAATTTGTGGGGAGTTGGACATTTATAATAATTTTCATTGCCTGTCTGATCACCTGGGTGATTTTAAATACTATTATGCTTGTTAGGGCGGTAGACCCATATCCATACATTCTTCTCAATTTGATCCTTTCCTGTGTTGCAGCGATACAGGCACCCGTAATTATGATGAGTCAGAATCGTCAAGAGGAAAAAGACAGGCTTCGTGCCTTGAATGACTACAAGACAAATTTGAAATCCGAGATCATTATTGAAGAATTGTATCAAAAAATCGAGACCCTTATCCGCAAACAGGACAAACTGCTGGAGGAAATGAAAAAGACAGAGAGAAGATAGGTCTTTTATAAGGGAAGAGAGGATTTTGACATGACCAAGATACATATGGAACAATATCCCAGACTGGCAAAGCTTTTGACTGACTGCTTTTTTGAAGACCGGCTGGTTTCCGGGCAGATAAGAGGAATAGAAGAACCGGAAATATTTCTTGAAAAGCTTTTTTTAATGCAGATACCTGTCTTTGATAAAACTTGTGAAATGAACACACTGGATGATAATTTGGATTCGCTTATCATAGGTTATGAAAAAAAGAAGTTCAATCAGACAAAATTGATATTATTAAGCATATTTTATCAATTAAAATTCCGAAATGAACTCAACGGAAGTGATTTGAAAATATATAAAGAAAACGGGAAAGCAGTCTTAAGAGACCTTGATTTGAAATGGTACAAAGAATTCATAAAAGGGAATTACTACTATATCAAAGCCATAGCCATAAAAAAGGGATCAAGAGGGAAAGGCGTTTTCCGCCAATTGATAACACCGGTAGTGGATTACTGCAATGAAAATTCACTTCCGATAATTTTAGAAACAAATACATCTGAAAATGTTCCTGTTTATAGACATTTTGGATTTGAGCTTGTTAAAACGATCAAAAACAAAGGCGGGGATTTTTGCCAGTATTGTTTGATCAGGAAACCGGAGACGGGGCAACCGGATATTTGATGAAAGGGACGATATTATGACATCATTTGATTTCAAAAAAGAATACAAGGATCTGTATTTACCTCCCAAAAAACCAACCGTGATAGATGTGCCGAAAATGCGATTTGTTATGGTGGACGGGCAAGGTGATCCCAACACATCTGAGTATTACAAAAAGGCTGTAGAATTGCTTTACGGTATATCATATGGCATAAAGATGAGCAAAAAGACGGGGAATCAGCCTAAGGGATATTTCGATTATGTCGTTCCTCCCCTTGAAGGTTTATGTGCCCGGACCATGCATATAGGTCCATATGACGATGAGCCTCTCACTGTGTCAATGCTGGATGCATTTATTTCAGAACAGGGCTACAGGACAGATATGTCCGGATCGAGAAAGCACCATGAGATATATCTGGGCGATCCAAGAAAGACAGTTCCGGAAAAACTGAAAACAGTTATAAGACATCCGATAGCGGGGATATGAAGTTCCCCGGGCGGACAGGATCAAGAGCATAGAAATAAAAAAGGAA
>JAAYYX010000276.1 GCA_012515135.1 Clostridiales bacterium
ACCTCCAAAAATCAATGAACTGTAATCGATTCAATCATTTCAATAATAGCGCTGATAACCGATTCGGTCAATTCAATAATAGCACTGATGACCGATTCGGTCAACAGTTTTTTTGCAAAAAAATACGAGGCAGGAATATCCTAGCTATCTTTTGTCACTTCATAAATTGAGCCTTCTCTTCTGTATCCCTGTTTTTCGTAATATTCATCCACGTCGGACATTACATATATTTTATGATCCGGCCAGTCTTGGCAGATACGGTCCATTAGTTTCTTTCCAATATTTTTTCCTCTGTGTTCCCGCATGACCAAAAGATCGCATAGATAGATATAAAAGCCACTGTCACAAAGGGACCTTGAATATCCACACAATATATCACCTTTGTATACCACATATGTTATGGAATCATCAAGGGCCGCCTTATATTTTTCTGAGGCCTGCTCCTTCCAATAGCAGACCCACTCTTCCCCTTCTTTTTTTAGCAGTTCAAAAAGCTTTTTTTCATCTTCAGATTTTAAATATCGTCTTATTACCATACCACCCTTCACCTTTCCTTTTTACTAAAAAATGAGAGGATATCCTCTGAAAATTCAATTGTCATTTTTTCAATAAGTATCATAGTTTTTTCTGTATCGTCAAGGTCGGGGTCTGAAACAATTTCCAGTTCCAGAATAGAGTCAACTCCGGAAGCCGCCTTTGAAAGCTTTGCTTCACCTATATTTTTATCCTTGAATATTTCGATATACTGTTTCTGTATACTTCTATTAACTCCGCCAAGCCATACTTCGAACCTGTTTTGTTCATGAAGATAGACAACGGCTATCTTAAGGTTTTTACCCCTTAGTTCAAAAGGTGTAAAGGCGAAATATGTCATATCCATATATCCCGGATATACTGCACTTGTTTTGTACCCCGGATGTCTGCTTTCCATATATTTTTTGAGTCCTGACATAAAAACCATTATGCCCTTATATGCCTTTTGGATATCACCTTTTTGAAGCTGTAACGTATATTCTTTTAAATGATCATTCATTTTTTTCACAGAAATATCCCCCCGTTTCAAAAAATGTATTTGTGTAATCACTTCTTTTTGCGGATCAGTTTGTCGATATCACAATCAAGACAAAATCCGGCATGGCAGCATTTTATGCCGCCGCATGTGGGGCACGTCCATTTCTTTTCTTCTTTTTCAAGAAAAGCTTTCATCCCTTTATCTTTGATCACATCCAGGTTTTCGATCATGCTCATGTTGTATTTTGTACGATATCGCTTATCCAGGGATTTCAGTCTCTTGCAGGGATAATCCTCACACTCATAGCAGAATCTGACTTTGCCTTCTCCCACCAGACTGCATATGCGAGCCATATGTTTGCAGTTTTCTCCCCTTGGTATACATCCGGGGCAATATTTTCTGTGAAACCCTTTTTTGTTCAGGTCTTTTTCTCTGAATTGATATGAGATACACAGCCGACAGTTCATACCGCATGGCGCAATAAGTTTATCTTCCACTGTCACTCCTCCCATAAAAGGCTCACAGGGAGCTCATTTTAGTTACGATATCTTCTATCTGCGTTTCCCTTTTCGCAGAAGACCAATTCACTCCTCCACTCAAAATAACATCTGCTCCCTTTTTTTTGCATTTGGATATGATCTGTTTCACGGCACGGTCTCCACCCATCCATGATTTTTTTAATTGCTGCGTTATGAAACAATATACTTTTTTGTTCTTAATATCCGTGATCTGCGACAAATAGGCGTCCATGGGCTTTGCAAGAGAAAAGGCATGCACCGGAGATGCAAAAATCAGGACTTCATAAGGCTCTGTATCCGGAGCTTTTTTTAACGGAGAATTGGGATCATCTCTTTCGGTTTCGATTCTTTCGATGTTTACTGTATGCCCCGCCGATCTGATGGCCTCCTGAAGTTTTTCTGCCACCGATAAAGTGTTTCCTGTCTTTGAATAAACTATAATACCAACATTCATTTTTTTACCTCCCCAAATTATAAAAAATACTTTTTAGGCTGTATCCCCCTGCTTAGGTCTTTATCCCCACTCCCAAATCATAACTCTATGGAGTCAAGATCACAAGCCATTATGTAGTCGTGCTCATTTTCACCGATTATTTTAAAACCGACTTTGCTGTACATTTTTAATGCATAATTGTTCTTTTGGACTGAAAGCGAGGTTCTTGAATAACCCCGGTTTTTCAGGTGGGCCAACATTCGTCTCATCAGTTTGTTTCCGATGCCCTTTCTTCTGTGCTCCCGATAAACGGCCATGACAAACTCCGGGACCGAATCATCGATATGCCCAAATGCCCTAATGCAGCGGACCCAGACTGCTCCCACTATCCTGCCGTCTATCTCCGCCACAAAGCAGTGATCATCTTTTTTTGAACCGAATCCATCAATGTATATCCATATTGATGGCTCCTGTATTATGGTTCTGGGCAGTTTGTTTTCTGTGTCGGGCTGAAAAATCGATTCATACAGAAAATCTGTAAGCAGCATTATCTCACTGGTTTTTATGGGGCGTATCATATATCCCTTCACTTTCTCCTTATATATCCGGTTCTTGGGAATGCTCAAATTTCAGGTATATCATATCTATCAACTGTTTTCCTTTTTCATACATGGGATGATCGTAATTGTCCGTAAAAAAATTTCTTATTCTGTGGGACTCTGTAAAACCGCAATTTCTATAAAAGTTTAATATGCCTTCACTGTCCCCCGTTCCCACAAACATGACCTTACAGTCAGTGTAATGGAATAGCACGAATTCTATCAACTTTTTCCCATGACCCTCTCGCTGATGATAGGGGTCTACGGCAATATTTTTGAGCTCATAGACTCCGTCCGATTCTTTGGTCACAACACACTCTGCTTTTACGCCATTGTCCTCCAATACGAACATATCGCCGCGATCAAGATATTTGTCAACCATACTTTCCTGCTCATC